>NZ_JAMYLZ010000013.1:0-141468 GCF_040318315.1 Mesorhizobium sp. M1227 | reverse complement strand
CCAAACCCCACCCACGCTTCTCGCTTCCCAGTTGGCACGCGCTTTTGCCCCCTGGCGACGTCCCCTTGCCCCCCCCCCGGCGGCCTTCGCCTGCGCGTGGCAGGGGCCGTCGCCCACACGGCCTCGGCGGCGGCCTTGTCGATGCGGCCGCCGAGCGCCGAGAGCGCGGCTCGGGTCTCGGCGTCGTAGACCGAAAGCCGGCCACCGCGGTGGAAATTATGCTGCCCTGGCGGTGGCCCGTCGGCAGCGTCGATCCGGTAGAGCGCAACCAGAAAGCCGGCCAGCGAACGGGCGAACTCAGTAAGATCGGCAATCAGTCCACCAGCCGCCGGTCTGCCGCCAAGCCAGCGATAGACGGACCAAGGCCATGGATAGCCTTCCCCGGGCGCGCCTTTGGCCAGCGGCACGGGTATCGGCAGAGGCAGGTGAGGCGCCAAGCGGGGCAGCCAGCGATGCTCCTTCTCGACCTGGGCGACATAGGCGGCAGCGCTCGGCAGCCGCACCGACATGCTGTCGCCCAGCCGGAACGTGCGGTTGTCCCAGCCGCCAGGCTCGACCGTCTCTACCGGCAGGTCCGCCCATTTGGGGAACTGCGCGGCAATCAGCCGGCGAACAAGTGCGGCATCTATCGGCATGCCTGGCGTTCGTTCATCGGGCGGCATCGGGCTTGCTCCGGTCTTCTGAATAGCCGGCGGTCCATCTTTTTGTCGTCGCACTCTTGCGGCGCCGGTGATTCCACTTGGCTGCAAATTCTCTAAGCCTTGCGCTCCCAGCGCCGGTCGGGCGTTTGCTGCCAGTAGGTCACGGTGTGGCCGGCCTCCTTCATTGTCTTCCAGTGCGTGCGTGCCGCCTCTAGCTGGGCTGCATCGTGGCCGTCGAACAGGAACACGGCGCGCTGGTAGCCGCCAAGCTCCGGCGGCACCGCCCCATCGACCAGGAAGCGTATCTGCGCCTGGTTCGGATTGTCAGGGCCGACGGTCAGAAGCACCGGCTGCTCGGCGGGATGGGCTTCGCGATCCGTTGCGTGGGCCAGGAACGAATCGTCCCGGAAAGTCCACAGATGCTGGTCCAGCGCGTCGCGCCGTTCCTCGGTGCCGGTCTGCACCACGGCACGCCAGCCGCGATCGATACTGCGCTCCAGGAGGCCGGGCAACGCATCCTCCAGCGTCGATTCGGTCAGGTGATAAAACAGAATCTCGGCCATGCGTTCAGTCTACATTGTCGGAGTCCCGCCCCAGCCGCTCATTGCTCGTAATGATCGCGCACCAGCCGGTCGAGCAGCCTGACGCCGAAGCCGGAAGCCCATGACTGGTTGATCTCGTTGGAAGGCGCGCCCATCGCGGTGCCGGCGATGTCGAGATGCGCCCAGGGCGTGTCCTTGACGAAGCGCTGCAGGAACTGCGCGGCGATAATGGCGCCGCCATGGCGGCCGCCGATGTTCTTGATGTCAGCATTCTTGGAATCGATCAGCTTGTCGTATTCGGCACCGAGCGGCATGCGCCACACCCGCTCCTGCGTCGCCTGTCCGGCCGCCGTCAACCGGTCCGCCAACTCGTCATTGTTGGAGAACAGGCCGGCATAATGCTGGCCGAGCGCGACCATGATGGCGCCGGTCAGCGTCGCCAGATTGATCATGAATTTCGGCTGGAAGCGGTCGTTGCAGTACCAGAGCGCATCGGCCAGCACCAGGCGGCCCTCGGCGTCGGTATTGAGCACTTCGATAGTCTGACCCGACATCGAGGTGACAATGTCGCCCGGTCGCTGAGCGTGGCCGTCGACGGCGTTTTCAACCAGCCCGACAATGCCGACGACATTGACCTTCGCCTTGCGCGCGGCCAGCGCGTGCATCAGTCCGGTGACGGCAGCAGCGCCGCCCATGTCGCCCTTCATGTCCTCCATGCCCGACGCCGGCTTGATCGAATTGCCGCCGGTGTCGAAGGTGACGCCCTTGCCGACGAAGGCGACCGGGCTTTCCTTGGCCTTGCCGCCGTCCCACCGCATGACCGCGATGCGGGCGCCACGCGGCGAACCCTGCGCTACGCCCAGCAGCGAACCCATGCCGAGCTTCTTCATCTCCTTCTCGGCCAGGATCTCGACCGTGACGCCGAGCGCCTCCAGTTCGGCGATGCGGGCGGCGAATTCCACCGGTCCCAAAACATTGGCCGGTTCATTGACCAAATCGCGCGCCAGCAAGACGCCGTCGATCACCGCCGCTTCATCGGCGAAGGCCTTCTTTGCAGCTGCCGGATCGGCGGTGTGAATAGTCACCTTGACCGGCTTTTTTGGCTCGCCCCTGTCGTCACCATTGTTCTTTTTGGTCTTGTACTTGTCGAAGGAATAGCTGCGCAGCAGGATGCCCGCTGCAAGCTGAACGGCTTGCCTGCCGCTGACGGCCGCACCGGGAAGATCGAGCACGACGGCCACTTCGGTTGCCTTGCGAAAGGATGCGGCAATCGTGCCGCCGAGCTTCAGCCAGGCGTAATCATCGAGATTGGAGCCCTTGCCGGCACCGACCGCCACCAGCCGCTCGATCGATGTCCCTTCCGGTGCCAGCACTTCGACCAGGCTGGCGAATTTGCCGGTGAAGTCGGCGACCGGAAAAGCCCGCTCGAGGGTCTTTGCCGGATCGCAAGCCCTGGCGGCATCGCTGAGGCCGCCCTCGTCCGTCACCAGAACGAAAACGCTGCCTTTTTTGGGCGCGGCGAATTTGGCAAAGGCGATCGAGGGTCTCGAATTCATCATGTCCTGCTTTCGGGGAAGTGAGTTGGATTATTGCGAGAAACGTTCGTCAGTGAGCGGCGGGTTGAAACAGCTCGATAACATTGCCCGATGGATCTTCGAGCAGCGTCTGGGAACCGCCGACGCCCGTTATGATATCGTTGCGAAAGACAAGTCCAGCACTCTTGAGGCGCGCAACCTCTTCTTTCAGGTCCGGCACCACCAACAGGATGCGATTCCAACCTCCCGGCACCGGCTGCCGGCCATCCGGCATCGCCCGTGCACCCGAACTGCCGGGGCCGCTTAGAAGGAGCCGTAAAGCGCCGCGTGTCACGGAAGCAAAAGCCGGTCGCGCGTCCTGTTCAACAGCGAAGCCCAGATGTCCACAGTAGAAGTCGATCGAGGCGGCGACATCATCGACCATGTAGCGAATGCTGACTGGCGTCATGACCATTGACCTTTCGGTTCGAGCACCTTTCAACAAGGCGTGTCTATTGCGGGCGGAACAGTCGGCATAGTCCGGCTCATCATCGCTGCTTGACAATCCGCGCCGCTATCGCCCTGGCCTGAATGCGGGCGTTAGCGAAACAACCGCGAATGCTCGGCCGCATGCCGGTAAACCACAGACCGGGCAATTTCGGATCGGCATCGCCGCCGTTGAAAAGCGGAACGCCCTTGCCGTCGAGAACGCCGAGCTTGCCGAACATCTGCTCCAGACCGGTGCGATAGCCGGTCGCCGCAATGACGATATCGGGCGTGATCAACCTGCCGTCATTCAACAAGATGCCGTCTTGGGTAAATTCCCGCAATGGTGGCACCACCACGATCGTGCCTGCCTTTATGGCGCGAACCGCGCCGTCATCGGCTGCGATCGCGGTGTAGTCGGTGCTCAGACGGCTCGCACCGCCTATAGGAGCCGGCGGAAGCCCAAATTTCGTCAGGTCGCCGAAAACCAGGCGCTGGGTTGTCGCCATCACCGCATCGGCCAGCCGCACCGGCAAGCTCGCCATCAACGGTGAAAGCCTGTGGACGGCGACCTTGCCGATGCGTTTCGGCAGCAGCGACGGGCCGTTGCGGGCCGACAGCCAGATGCTTTGGGCATCTGCATTCGCAAGATGGTTGAGTGCGTCGAACCCCGAATTGCCGGCTCCGACGACCAGCACCCTTTTGCCGACGTAGTCCTTCGCCTCGCCAAAATCGGCCGAATGGATAATCCGGCCTGCAAAATCCTTCACGCCTTTCCACGCGGGAATAAACGGCTGCCGGTCGCGCCCGGTTGCGACGACGACATGACGCGCCAGACGACGTCCGGCGTTCGTCCGCACGGTCCAGTGATCGCCATCGAACGTGATCTCTTCAACGGCAACGCCGAATGCGACCGGCAGACCATGCGCCTGGCTGAAATCGTTCAGATGGCGAATGACGGCCGATTTATGCGGAAAAGCCGGGGTGCCTGCGGGATAGCCGATGCCGGGCAGCGTCGAGAGATCGCGATGCGTATTGAGGTGCAGCCGCTGGTGCCGCCGATGCCAGGGTTCAGCAAGCCGGCTCTCCTTTTCCAGGACGAGCGTCGGTACGCCGGCCTTCATCAAGGCGTGGGCGGCGGCAAGGCCGGCCGCGCCGGCGCCGACCACGATCGCGCCGTCAAAGACCGTTTCCCGACCGGTTTGACCGCGCAATTTTTCCGCTTCCATGCTGGGACTCAACAGATCCTGACCCGTCTTATCACGCCGCGGCGGTCGCGACCGGCGCGACATTTGGTCGTTTTGCCGCATTTGACAAGACTTTGGCCGAAATCGCTCCCATATGCGATATCGAACCATCCACGATTCGTCGCGGCACGGCCCCGCTTCCCGCCGCAACCTGTTGTTAACCAACAATGTTCGCTCTTTCTTATCCATTGCCGCCGACACTCCGGCCCAGCGGATTTTGCGATCCGGGACAGAACCCAGATCGAACCGCCAAACTGAGCCAGTTGTGCAGCCGGCGCCGGACGACTACCTTGTTCCAAGGCATGATGCCGTTCGAAATCGCCGAGAAAAGCCTTCATGAAGGTCGTTGAACGTTACATCATGCGCCGTGCTTTCGCGGTATTCGCGCTGGCGCTCGTCTGGACGCTGGCGATCGTCTGGACGACTCAGGTGCTCGCCCGCATCGACCTCGTCACCGATAGCGGTCAGTCGGCCCTCACCTTCTTCGAAGTCGCAGCGCTGATCATCCCGACGATCGTTCCGATCGTCGTGCCGTTCGCCCTGGTGGTCGCGGTCGCCCAGATCCTCAGCGTGATGAATTCGGATTCGGAGCTGGCCGTCATCAATGCCGCCGGCGCTTCACGCTGGACCATCGTCAGGCCGATCATGCTTCTGGCACTTGCAGCCAGCGTTTTTTCCTTCGCCGTCGACAATGGCGTCGACCCTTACGCACGCCAGAAGAACCGCGAGTTGATTGCGTCATCGCGTGCCGATCTGTTGTCGTTGATCATCCAGGAAGGCACCTTCCGCAAGATCGACGACGGCCTGTTCCTGCAGGTTGGCGAACGGCTTCCCGACAACCGCCTCGGCGGCATCTTCGTCGCCGATTCGCGCGAAGAAGGCGTCAATCTCATCTACTACGCCAAGACCGGCAGCATCATCGAACGCGGCGACGAGAAGGTGCTGATGATGAATGACGGCGTCATCCATCGCAAAACCATGACCGGCGATCTCTCGGTGATCCGGTTCACCTCCTACGCCTTCGACTTGTCCGCTTTCATGTCGGCATCATCTGATATCCTGCTTTTGCCGAAGGACCGGACGACCCAGTATCTGCTCAATCCCAGTCCGAACGACAAGATGTACCAGCAAAAGCCGAACAGGTACCTGGCCGAGCTCAACCAGCGTTTTTCCGAGTGGTCCTATTCGCTCGTCTTCGCGCTGATCGCGCTCGCCGTTGCCGGAGATGCGCGCTCGCATCGCGAGGCGCGTGTGCACCCGCTGATCACGGCAATCGCGATCGCGCTGTTCGTGCGCTGGCTCGGGTTCTTTGCCGCCGGCAAGGCCGACAAGGTGCCGCAATATGCCTATATGGTCTACGGCGTCCCGATCGTGGCATCGGCGATCGCCATCTGGTTCATTGTTTCCAACCGGACCATGGAACTGCCGGTTGCCTGGGCCGATTGGATAACCAATCTTGCCGGCCGCTTCAGTGAGGGCTGGAGCGCCATCAAGCTCCGTTTTGCCGGGCGTGGCGCATCCGGACAGGGAGCCGGCTGATGGGCTGGACTCTGGGTCGGTACTTCTTCTTTCGCTATGTGACGATCACCATCTGGTTCTTCATCGGCCTCTTGGCGCTGGTGTTCCTGATCGATTTCACCGAGCTTTCCGGCCGCACGACTGGCGTGCCGGGCTTCACCTACGCAACTGCGTTCGCCATTTCGGGGCTCAGGATGCCGATGATCATGCTGCAGACGGTGCCGTTCGTCGGCCTGTTCTCGGCGATGGCGACGTTGGTGTCGCTCAACCGCAAATACGAATTGGTCATTGCCCGTTCCGCCGGGGTTTCCGCATGGCAATTCCTGCTGCCGTGCTGCATCGGGGCGCTGCTGTTTGGAGCCTTGTCGGTCGGCGTCATCAATCCGGTAGCCGCGCACGCCTATTCCTGGTCCGAGGAGATCGAGACCCAGCTCCGTTCGGGCAAGTCGAACAGCGTCTCGGCCGATGCTGCGCCCTGGATCAGGCAGAAAACCAACGCCGGCGATACCATCATCGGCGCGCGCGCCATTCTTAATCAAGGCCTGGAGATGGCCGACGCGGTCTTCTTCAGCTTCAGCCCGCAAGGCGACATCATCGAGCGCAAGGATGCGGCGCGCGCCTTTTTGCGGGACGGCTACTGGGAATTGCAGGACGTCAAGGTGTTCCGGGACGGTACCATCCAGTCGTTACCCAGCGATCGGCTGCCGACCAATCTCAAGCCGGAATTCGTGCAAGAGCGGTTGGCGCGCCCTGAGACCATTCCCTTCTACGATCTGCCCGGCAAGATCGAAGTGGCCCGCTCCTTCGGCCTCAAGGCAAATGCCTTCGCCATGCAGTTCAATTCCCTGATTGCGCTGCCGTTCCTGCTTGTCGCGATGACGCTGATTGCGGCAACGGTATCAATGCGATTTGCGAGGATGGGGCAGTCGGCAACGATGATTCTGGGTGGCATCGTGGCCGGGTTTCTGCTTTATGTCGTTTCGGTGCTGGTCAAGGCATTCGGCGTAGCGGGATTCGTACCCACGGCCGTAGCGGCTTGGGTCCCGGTTGTCGTGGCTATGTTCTTCGGGGTGACATTCCTGCTATACAAGGAAGACGGCTAGTGAGGGAGGCGGTTTTGCGCAGCCATAGGCACGCCGGTTTGGCACGCCTCTCTGCGGCGAGCGCCTTGGCATGCCTGCTTGCCAGCGCCGCCCCGGTTGCTCCGGCTTTTGCCCAGGACGTCAGTGAGCTGGCAACGAAGGTTCCGAGCGGCACGCAGATGCTGCTGGCAGCCGATACGCTGGTCTACGACAACGACAAGCAGACCGTGACGGCCGTCGGCGGCGTCCAGATCGACTACGGCGGCAACCGTCTCGTCGCCCAGCGGGTCGAATACAACCGCAACACCAAACGCCTCGTCGCCAGCGGCAATGTCGAACTCGTCAATAGCGACGGCACCAAAATCTATTCGCAGCATGCCGACATCACTGACGATTTCGCCGACGGCTTCGTCAACGCGCTGCGGGTCGAGACCATAGACAAGGCGTATTTCGCCGCCGAAAGCGCGGAGCGCATGGGCGGCGTGCTGACGACGTTCCACAATGGCGTCTACACCGCCTGCGAGCCGTGCGAGGACAAGCCCGACAAAGCGCCGACCTGGCGTATCAAGGCCAGGAAGATCATCTGGAACGGCGAGAAGAAGACGGTTCGCTTCGAGAATTCGAATTTCGAGTTCTTCGGCTTTCCGCTGGCCTATCTGCCGGCTTTCGAGATCGCCGACCCAACGGTCAAGCGCAAGAGCGGCTTCCTGATCCCCGGCGTCGCCTACAAGAGCGATCTCGGCGTCGGTGTTAAAGTCCCCTATTATTTCGCGCTCTCGCCGACCTACGATCTCACTGTCACTGGCAGCGGCTATACCAAGCAAGGTTTCCTCGGTGAGGCCGAGTGGAGGCAGCGCTTCAACAACGGTCAGTACAGCCTGAAGATTGCGGGCATCCGGCAGGAGAATCCCGACGCCTTCATCGACGACAATGGCCACAACGTGAATTCGGGTACCGAAGGCGACCCGAACAGGTTCCGCGGCATGATGGGCACCCAGGGCCAGTTCGCCATCAACCCGCGCTGGGACTTCGGCTGGGACATCCTGCTGCAGAGCGACAAGAATTTCGCGCGCACCTACGACATCGATGGCTTCAACGATAGCGTGCACCGCTCCGAGGTGTACCTGACGGGGCTCAACGATCGCAATTACTTCGACGTGCGCGCCATGCACTTCGAGGTTCAGGAAGACACGCTCGCCAGCGATCCGACTGCACGCGCCGCCAAGCAGCCCTGGGTGCTGCCCTCGCTCGACTACGCTTATATCCCCGACATGCCGGTGGCCGGCGGGCAGCTGTCGTTCGACGTCAACGCGCGGGTCATTGACCGCGACAGGCTCGATACGGCTCTTGCAAATTCGGGCATCCCTTCGTCCGTCAACAACGTCCGCGGCATCGACGGTCAATCCGGCCGCCTTACCGCGGAAGCCGAATGGAAGCGCACCTTCACCACCGATGGCGGGCTGCTGCTGACACCGCTCCTGGCGCTGCGGGGCGACGCCGGCTACGTCAACGCCTCCTCGGCCTCGCTCGACGCCGTCAACCAGATGGCGACCAATCTCGGCGTCGAGGACGATATGCGTTCATCGCTTGCCCGCTACATGGCCACCGCCGGCCTTGAGATGCGCTGGCCGGTGCTGTTTTCGATGACCAGTTCCAGCCATGTCTTCGAACCGATGGCGCAGGTATTCATGCGTCCGAACGAGCAATATGTCGGCGGGCTGGCGGTCCCCAACGAGGACGCCCAGAGCTTCGTCTTCGACGCCACGACGCTGTTCGAGCGCGACAAATTCTCGGGCTATGACCGCATGGAAGGCGGCACACGCGCCAATGTCGGGCTGCGCTATTCCGGCGCATATGACAATGGCTGGGGCACCAATGCGGTGTTCGGCCAATCCTACCAGCTGGGCGGCCAGAACTCGTTCGGCACGCCGGACCTGGTCAATGTCGGCGCCTATTCAGGCCTTGAAACTGCAACCTCCGACTATGTCGGCCTTGTCGGCTTCAACAGCCCCAGCGGGTTTTCCGGCTCGGTCAGCGGCCGTTTCGACGAGCAAAGCTTCGAGATCCGCCGCGCTGAGGTAAAGGCCGCCTTTTCAGGCCTGCCGGTATCGCTGAGCGCCAAATACGCCTTCATCCAGGCGCAGCCACTCTATGGCTTCTCAACCGATCGCCATGAGGTTACGCTCGGCGCCTCGACACATCTTGCCGAGAATTGGCGCGTCTTTGGCACCGGCACATATGATCTGGAGCAGAGCGTTCTGGTCAAGGACGGGGTCGGCTTTGCCTATAGTGATTCGTGCTTTACCTATTTGATGACGTTTTCGGAAAGACGTGACCTGAACACCAAGGAAGTATCGCAGAACGTCGGCTTCAACCTGTCGTTCCGCACGCTCGGCGATTTCGGCTCGTCGCAACGCTCCATCGACACCATTCAATAACGGGCAGCGGTCGGCAACGGGGCGGCTGGCGGACGACATTGTTTCGCCGCATAGAGCAGGCACGAATTTTGACGGCCTGAACTGGGATAGGTTCGGCTGAATCGGGATGGAATTGGGATGCTTTCGATGAGGAAATACCTCTTTTCGGCAGGGTTCGCGCTGCTGGTGGCGTTCTCGACCACCGCGGTAACGCGGCCAGTTTTCGCCACCGAGATCAAATACGTCGTCAACAATATACCGATCACCACCGGCGACATCCAGCATCGGGCCGCTTTCCTGCGCCTGCAGCACAGAAAGGGCGATGCCGGCCAGGAAATGATCGACCAGACGCTGCGCCTGGCCGAAGCCCGGCGGCTCGGCATCCGCATCAGCGACGAGCAGGTCGATGCCGCTTATCAGCGTTTCGCCACCAGCAACAAGATGCCGCTCAAGCAGCTTGACGGCGCGATGGCGCAATCCGGCGTCACCAAGGAGCATTTCAAGGACTTTATCCGGGCGCAGATGGCCTGGAACCAGGCGCTGACGGCGCGTCACCGTTCTAGCGACGGCGGCGGCGCCATGAGCGAGCAGGACCTCGTCAAGCGCATGCTCGAAAAAGGCGGCAGCAAACCGAGCGCCACAGAGTACATGCTGCAGCAGGTCATCTTCGTGGTGCCGGCGGCCGAGCGCAGCGCGACGCTGGCCAAGCGCAAACGCGAAGCCGACGCTATGCGCGCCCGCTTCAACGGCTGCAACACCACGCGCGAATTCGCCAAGGGCCTGATCGATGTCACCGTTCGCGATCTCGGCCGGGTGCTGGCGCCGCAATTGCCGGCGGACTGGGCCGAGCAGATAAAGGCTACAAAGGTCGGCGGCGCCACCACGACGCGCGAAACCGACCGCGGTGTCGAATTCATCGGCATCTGCTCGTCGCGCGAAGTGTCAGACGACAAAGCCGCGCAGATGGTGTTCCAGAGTGAAGGTTCGAGCGACAAGAACGCCGACGAACTCTCGAAGAAATATGTCGAGGAGTTGCGGAAGAAAGCCCGCATAATCGAGCGCTGAAGTCGACGCGCCGTGGCTGACGCAGAGCTTCCGCTGGCGTTGAGCGTCGGCGATCCGTCCGGCGTGGGGCCGGACATCGCCATCGCTGCTTGGCAGGCCCGCGAAAGCGCTGGCGTTCCGTCATTTTATCTCCTTGCCGATCCGGCACTGATTGCCGCGCGGGCGCACAGGCTCGGCACCGATATCACGATTGCCGAGACGACGCCGGCGTTAGCGCCGGGGGTGTTTTCGCGCGCGCTGCCGTTGGTGGCGCTTGCTGCCCGTTTCGTCGACAGTCCCGGCCGCCCGGATCCAGCCAACGCCGCCGGCATCATCGAGGCGATCGACCGCGCAGTTGCCGACTGCCTGGCCGGCCGCGCCGCCGCAGTCGTCACCTGCCCCATTGCCAAGAAGCCGCTCTACGACGCCGGCTTTCGCTTTCCCGGCCACACCGAATATCTGGCGCATCTGGCATCGCTTCACACCGGCACCGAAGTGACACCGGTGATGCTGCTTGCCGGTCCGGACCTGCGCACCGTGCCGGTCACCATCCACATCGCGCTGGCCGAGGTGCCGAAAGCGCTGACCATGGACCTTATCGTCGCCACCGGCCGCATCACCGCCGCCGACCTTGCGAACCGCTTCGGAATTGCCAAGCCGCGGCTCGCCATTGCCGGCCTCAACCCGCATGCCGGCGAAGGCGGCACCATGGGCACCGAAGACGAGCGGATCGTGCGCCCGGCGGTCGACCGGCTGAGGCAGGAAGGGATCGACGCCTTCGGGCCGTTGCCGGCCGACACGCTGTTTCATGCTCGCGCCCGCGCCGGCTACGACGTGGCGCTCTGTATGTATCACGACCAGGCGCTGATCCCGGCCAAGGCGCTGGCGTTTGACGAGGCGGTCAACGTCACACTCGGCCTGCCCTTCGTCCGCACCTCGCCCGACCACGGCACCGCCTTCGACATCGCCGGCAAGGGCATCGCCCGTGCCGGCAGCCTGATTGCAGCGCTGAAACTCGCTCGCGTTCTTGCCGATACCGGGAAAAGGCCGTAGGCCCTGAGCCCAATCAGCCATATTCGATGGCCTTAACCCGATGAGCCCGCCTGATGAGCCCAGCCCGATGAGCATAGACGGCCTGCCGCCACTGCGCGAGGTGATCGAGCGCCATGGGCTGCAGGCGAAAAAGGCGCTGGGCCAGAATTTTCTGCTCGACCTTAACCTGACAAGCAAGATTGCGCGAACCGCCGGCGACCTGAGCGACGTTACGGTTATCGAGGTCGGTCCCGGTCCGGGCGGGCTGACCCGGGCCCTGCTCCTCAACGGCGCCCGGCGGGTCGTCGCCATCGAGCGCGATGAGCGCTGCCTGGCGGCCTTGGCCGAGATCGCGAACCACTATCCGGGCCGGCTAGAGATCGTAGCCGGCGATGCGCTGAAAGCTGATTTTGCAGCGCTTGCAAAAGGAGTGCCGGGAGGCGGCGGGCCGGCGAAAATCGTTGCCAACTTGCCCTACAATATCGGCACCGAATTGCTGATCCGCTGGCTGACCGTTACCGAGTGGCCGCCCTTCTACACATCGATGACACTGATGTTCCAGCGCGAGGTCGCCGAACGCATTGCAGCCAGCCCCGGCAGCGATGCCTATGGTCGGCTCGGCGTGCTGGCAGGCTGGCGGACGGAGGCGAGGATTGCCTTCGACGTGCCGCCGCAGGCGTTCACGCCGCCACCCAAGGTGACGTCCTCGGTCGTGCATCTGGTGCCGCGCGCCAGCCCCTTGCCGGCAGAGGTGAAACGGCTCAGCCGCGTCACCGAAGCGGCGTTTGGCCAGCGCCGGAAAATGCTGCGGCAGAGCGTGAAAAGCCTCGGCGGCGAGGCGCTGCTTGCCCGTGCCGGCATCGATCCGACCAGGCGCGCCGAGACGCTGAGCGTCGAGGAGTTCGTTCGCCTGACCAACGCGGTGTGATGCCGGGACGCGTCTGCGTGGAATTTCCGCTCTCACGGCATAGATAGCCGGACAAACCTGCCCGGAGACAAACAATGGCCGCCTATGTCATTTCCGACGTCACGATCCGCGACGCAGAGGCGATCGAAGCTTATCGCATCCGCGCGGCTGCCTCCATCGCCCAGCACGGCGGGCGCTATCTGGTACGCGGTGGCAAGGTGGAAATGTTGGAAGGCGACTGGTCTCCCGGGCCGCTGATCATCGTCGAATCCCCCGACATGGACACGGCGCGGCGCTGGTATCGCTCGGCCGAATACGCCGCTGCATTGGAGCTGCGCGACGCCGCGCTCAGCCGCAATCTGATCCTGGTCGAGGGGATAGCGCGTTGATCAATCCGTCTTCTCGTCGAGCAGCCCCGAGACGAAATCGAACAGGCCGGGCCGGCGATCGCGTCTGAGCCGTTCGGCGGTGACGATGCCGCGCACCTCGGCGAAAGCGCGGTCGAGATCGTCGTTGACGATGACGAAATCATATTCCTTCCAGTGCTCGATCTCGTTGCGGGCGTTCTTGAGCCGCGTCTCGATCACCGCTTCCTGGTCCTCGGCGCGACGCTTCAGCCGCGCCTTCAATTCCTTCATCGATGGCGGCAGGATGAATATCGAGACGATGTCGGCGCGCATCTTCTCCTTGAGCTGCTGAGCGCCTTGCCAGTCGATGTCGAACAGCATGTCGCGGCCTTCGGCCAGCGCCTGTTCAGCCGGCTCGCGCGGTGTCGCGTAGCAATTGCCGTGCACCTCCGCCCATTCGAGCAGCGCATCGGAATCGCGCAGCCGCTCGAACTCGCGCATGGTACGGAAGTGGTAATGGACGCCCTCGATCTCGCTGCCGCGGCGTGGCCGCGTGGTGACCGAGACCGACAATTCCAGGCTGGAATCGCTCTCCAGCAGATTGCGCGCAATCGTCGACTTGCCGGCGCCTGACGGCGACGACAAGACCAGCATCAGCCCGCGGCGCCGAATGCGGGAACCCACATCCCTAGCGGTCATGGGGCTTGGCAGTCATGTGGCTTGGCATCGGGATCATTCCAGATTCTGGACCTGTTCGCGAAACTGGTCGACGACCGCCTTCAGTTCCAGCCCGATGGCGGTGACCGCGGCAGCATTCGACTTGGAACACAGCGTATTCGATTCGCGGTTGAATTCCTGTGCCAGGAAATCGAGCTTGCGGCCGATGGCGCCGCCGCCACCGAGCAGCGCCCGGCCTGACGCCACATGTGTCTTCAGCCGGTCGATCTCCTCGCGTATGTCGGCCTTGGTGGCCAGGAACGCCGCTTCCATATGCAGCCGGCTGGCGTCCAGGTTGGCAGACGCGTCCATCAACAGGCGGATCTGCTCGGCGAGCCTTTCGCGGATCGTGGCCGGTTCGCGTGATGGATCGGCCTCGGCCCGCAGCGTCAGCGCCTCGATGGCATCGATATGGCCGGACAGCAGGGAACGAAGTGCCGCACCTTCGCCCTGGCGCGCCTGGTGCAGCCCGTTCAGTGCTGCTTCCAGCGCCGACAGTATTGCGGTATCGAGCGCACTGCGCGCCTCTTCGGTTTCGATGGTTTCGGGAATGTCGAGGACGCCGCGCAGCGCAAGCAGCCCGTCGGCCGCCGCAGGGGCTACTCCGAACTGCTCCTGCAGCCGCTTGGCCAAGCCCGCCAGATCCTTCAGGAAAGCCTCGTTGACCACGGGTTGCGCTTGCGCGCCGGCGGCGCGGCCAATGGTCAGCGTCATCTGGAAATTGCCGCGCGCAAAACGCTTTTGCACCGTCTGCCGGACGGCCGGCTCCAGCCGGTCGAAACCTTGCGGCAGCCGCAGCCTGACCTCGACGCTTTTGCCGTTGACGGACTTGGCTTCCCAGGCAATCGAAGTGCCGTCGTGTTCGGCGACACTGCGCGCAAAACCGGTCATGCTCTGCAAGTTCATGTAGCCGTGCGTCCCTTTGCCGAATGCCCCTCAAGCCGGAGCGATTTTCTCCGGACAGGACCATGTGAATTTCAATGCCATGGCAGCCCTTGCACATCCACCCGGACATGCACAGGGCCAAACTGATGGCGTCCGGCCCTACTGGGCGGCGGTGGCGCCTGCATCGTCAACGATGGCTCCCGCCGGCGTGTCGGCTCCGGTATTGGTTGCTCCGGCCTTGGCGGCGTCCTGCGCCTGCTTTTTCAGCAGTGCCCGGTAGCGAGCGACATTCTCGTTATGCTCATCGAGCGTCGAGGCAAAGACGTGCCCGCCGCTGCCGTCGGCGACGAAGTAGAGATCGCTGGTCTTCGACGGATTGGCGACAGCCTCCAGCGCCGCACGGCCGGGATTGGCGATCGGCGTCGGCGGTAACCCGTTGATCAGATAGGTGTTGTAGGGCGTCGGCTTCTGGATGTCCGACTGATAGATCGGGCGGTCGATGGGTTTGCCTTTGCCGCCGAACAGGCCGTAGATGATGGTCGGGTCCGACTGCAGCCGCATACCCTTGGCCAGCCGGTTGAGGAAGACGGCGGCTACGCGCGAGCGTTCATCGCCCTTGCCGGTCTCCTTCTCGACGATAGAGGCCAGGGTGACAAAATCCTCAACGTTGGCGATCGGCAGATCCGGCGCTCGGCGTTGCCAGACCTCGTCGACCAGCTTCTTCTGGTCGGCCAGAAGCTTGTCGACCATCTGCTGGCGTGTTGCGCCGCGGGTGAAACGCAGCGTGTCGGTGGCGAGGCTGCCCTCAGGTGGAGTGGTCGACGGCATATCGCCGGTCAGCGCGTCCTGCTCGGCGATCCGTTGCAGCGCCTGCTCGACCGTCAGCCCCTCGGGGATGGTCAGCGAATACATCACCGACTTGCCGCTCTTCAGCAGTTCCATGATATCGTGCATCGACGCCTGCGGCTTGATCTCGTATTCGCCGGCCTTCAGGGCGGAATCATTGCCGAAGGCGCGCACGCCAAGGCGGAAAATGCGGGCGTCGCTGATCAGCCCTCGCCGCTCAAGCTGGTCGGCGATCTCCTGGACGCCGCTATTCGGCTTGACCAGGAAAGTGTCGCCATTGGCCGACGGGCCGGGCTCGTTGAACTCCTGCTTGCCGAAATACAGCGCAACGCCTGCCGCCAGCACCATCAGCATCACCGAAGAGATGACGAAGTTCATGAACACGACGAACTGGCTGCGCGAGGCACGCGAGCGCTTCGGCGGCGGCGTGCCGGCCTCGGGCCGCAACGCCTCGCTGGCCGTCTTCGGCACGATCGGGCCGGGCGTGGGCGTTGCTGGCCGTTGCCCGAATTCCCCGTTATCGGCCGGATTTGTGTTCATAGCGCCCTACCATTTGATCTTGCGACGAATCCCCTCGGGCAGAGTAGGGGCGAATATGGCAAAATTGACGGCAGACGGAAACCGGCAGAGCGGTCAGCCATTGTAGCGCTGGAAGACGAGCGAGGCGTTGGTGCCACCGAAGCCGAAGGAGTTGGACAGCGCCACGTCTATCTGCCGGGCCCGCGGCTTGTGCGGCACCAGGTCGATCGCCGTTTCGCGCTCCGGATTGTCAAGATTGATGGTCGGCGGCGCGATGTTGTCGCGAATGGCGAGGATCGAAAAGATCGCCTCGGCAGCACCAGCCGCGCCCAGCAGGTGGCCAATCGACGATTTGGTCGACGACATCGATATCTTCGAGGCGGCGTTGCCGACCAGCCGCTCGACGGCGCCGAGTTCGATCGTATCGGCCATGGTCGAGGTGCCGTGCGCGTTGATGTAGTCGACATCGGCCGGCGTCAGCTTCGCCCGGTTCAGCGCCGCGGTCATGCAACGGAAAGCGCCGTCGCCGTCCTCGGCAGGCGCGGTGATGTGATAGGCGTCGCCGGTCAGACCGTAGCCGGTGACCTCGGCATAGATCTTGGCGCCGCGGGCCTTGGCGTGTTCGAGCTCCTCGAGCACGACAACACCGGCGCCCTCGCCCATGACGAAGCCGTCGCGATCGCGATCATAGGGGCGTGAGGCCGTTTGTGGCGCATCGTTGCGCTCGGTGGAGAGCGCGCGGCAAGCGGCGAACCCGGCGACTGACAGTCTCGTCACCGGCGCTTCGGCGCCGCCTGCGACCATAACGTCGGCATCGCCCCAGATGATCAGCCGGGCGGCATCGCCGATGGCGTGCGCACCGGTCGAGCAAGCGGTGACGACGGCATGGTTGGGGCCTTTCAGCCCATGCCGGATCGAGACCTGACCGGAGACGAGGTTGATGATCTGGCCAGGGATGAAGAATGGGCTGATGCGGCGCGGACCGCGTTCCTTGAGGATCATCGCATTCTCGGCGATGCCTTCGATGCCGCCGATGCCCGAACCGATCAGCACGCCGGTGGCGCACTGTTCCTCATGCGTCTTCGGCTGCCAGCCGGAATCCTTGAGTGCCTCGTCGGCGGCCGCGATCCCGTACAGAATGAAGTCGCCGATCTTGCGCAGTTCCTTCGGCTCGAGAACGGCTTCAGGATTGAAAGTGGCATTGGAGCCGTCACCGCGCGGAATGACGTGGGCGACCTTGCAGGCAAGATCTTCCACCTCGAATTCGGTGATGCGCTTGGCTGCGCTGCGGCCGGTCAGAAGCTCCTTCCAGCTGTGCTCGAAGCCCATGCCGAACGGCGAAAGCAGCCCAAGGCCCGTGACGACGACACGCCTCATCGCAGGTCCTCCCCGGTGATGACTGCAAATAGCGTCAGGCGGAGGCCTTGTCGATGTATTTCACCGCATCGCCAACAGTCAGGATGGTCTCGGCGGCGTCGTCCGGGATTTCGACACCGAACTCTTCTTCGAACGCCATGACAAGTTCGACCGTGTCGAGGCTGTCCGCGCCCAGATCATCGATGAAGCTCGCCTGCTCCGTCACCTTGTCGGCATCGACGCCAAGGTGCTCGATGACGATCTTCTTGACGCGCTCTGCGGTGTCACTCATTTGGGCATCCTCGTCTTTTGGTTGTCTGTCTTCGTTAGCGGGCAGAATGCCGCTAATCAAGCTGAAAGATGGTCCTGCCGGAAACGCAGCGGAACAGGACCGGTTTTTGCCCGAACCGCCGGGTTGCGGGCGGCATTACACGAAAAATCCCGTGCATCCAAGACGGAATGAAGCGTTTTCCCAAGTGTTAGATCATTGCCATGCCGCCATTCACATGAATGGTCTGGCCGGTGACGTAGGCTGCCTCGTTGGAAGCGAGGTAGGCGACGGCTGAGGCGACTTCGGCGCCCGTGCCCATGCGCCGGGTCGGGATCGCCGCCATGATCGCCTCTTTCTGCTTGTCGTTGAGCTTGGCGGTCATCGCCGATTCGATGAAGCCCGGGGCGACGCAGTTGACGGTGATATTGCGGGTGGCGATCTCCTGCGCCAGCGATTTGGAAAAGCCGATCATACCGGCTTTGGAGGCGCAATAGTTGGTCTGGCCGGGATTACCCATGACGCCAACCACTGAAGTGATGTTGATGATGCGGCCATGGCGGCGCCGCATCATCGGATGGGTAAGCTCGCGGGTCAGCCGGAACACGGCGGTCAGGTTGACCTCGAGCACGCTATCCCAGTCGGCGTCAGCCATGCGCACGAACAACCCGTCCTTGGTGATGCCGGCATTGTTGACGAGGATGTCGACGCCTTCGAGGTCAGCTTCCGCCTTCTGGCCGAGCGCCTTGACGTCGTCGCGGTTGGAAAGATTGGCCGGGAAAAGCTTGACCCGGTCGCCCAGTTCGGCGGCCAGCGCCTCCAATTTCTCGATACGTGTGCCATGCAGGCCGACGATGGCGCCCTGGCCGTGCAGCACGCGGGCGATCGCCTCGCCTATACCTCCCGATGCGCCGGTGACGAGCGCCTTGCGGCCGGTCAATTCGAACATGCTTTATCCTCTTCCCAAATCGTACTGGCCAATCATACGGGCCGGTGAGTTCGGCTATCTGTAAACGTTGCCGCGGTGGCCTATGGTTACCACCAGAATGACGAGCCGGTTATCCTGCACATCGCAAATGATGCGATAATCCCCGACGCGATATCTCCAAAAGGTTGCGAGCGGGCCCTTCAGCGGTTTGCCGAGTTCACGCGGGTTGTCGAGAACGGCAATGCGGTTTTCAATAAAATCACGGATACGGTGACGTGTCTGCGGATCCAGTTTTTCGACAAATTTTCGCGCCGAGTGGGCGTATTCAAGCGTCCAGGCCACGCCAGAAGTCCTCGGCTCTCATGACGTCTTCTTCACCACGCCTGATCCGCTCAACGACTTCGGCAGCCAGGTAGTAATCCTCCAAGTCCTCCAGACCACGTTCAATGAGCTCGCGCAGATAGTAGGCCTTGCTGCGACCAGTCTTGGCCGCGAGAAAATCCAGGCGCTGCTCGACTTCAGGAGAAAGGCGGATCGATGTGGGCATGCCGCACCTTGTTGCGATACATGTATTCATGTAGCGGCAAGCACTGATGAATTCAAGCTGCGTGGTCACCCAAGGCGGCAAGTGCCGTCTCGACCTCCGCCGCCGATCCGATGCTGCTGGTGGCAATGTCGCGGTTGATGCGGCGGGCCAGCCCCGACAGCACCTTGCCGGCGCCCACTTCGTAAAGCGTCACAACGCCGTTGCTGCCGAACCACTCCACCGTTTCGCGCCAGCGCACGCGCCCGATCACCTGTTCGACGAGTCGGCGGGCGATCTCGTCGGGATCGCTCGTCGGGGTCACCGTAACATTGGAGACCAGCGGCACGACCGGCGCACTCTTCGTCACGGCGGCCAGCGCCTCCCGCATGATCTCGGCCGCAGGCTTCATCAATGCCGAATGGAAGGGCGCCGAGACCTGCAGCATCAGCGCCCGCTTGGCGCCCTTCTCCGTGCATAGCCTCGCCGCCAGTTCGACCGCTGGCCTGGCGCCGGAGATCACCAGCTGGCCGCCGCCATTGTCATTGGCGATCTGGCAAACCAAGGCTTGTGCGGGATCTTTGGCGGCGCCCTGGGCGGCCTCTGCGCAAGCGGCTTCGACGTCGGCCTGTTCCAGCCCGATGATCGCCGCCATGGCGCCCTCGCCGGCCGGCACAGCCGCCTGCATGGCATTGCCGCGGATGCGCAACAGCCGGGCGGCGTCGGCGACCGAAACGAAACCTGCGGCCGCAAGTGCCGAATATTCGCCGAGCGAGTGGCCGGCGACATAGGTGACCTTGCCGTTCAGGGAGAAGCCGCGCGCCTCCAGCGCCCGGATTGCGGCAAGCGACACCGCCATCAGCGCCGGCTGGGCGTTGGCGGTCAGCGTCAGCGTCTCTTCCGGGCCTTCCCAGATCAGCTTCGATAGGTTTTCGCCGAGCGCGTCGTCAACTTCCTCGAAGATCCGCCGCGATTCCACAAAGGTATCGGCGAGGTCCTTGCCCATGCCGACAGCCTGGCTGCCCTGCCCCGGAAAGGTGAATGCGATGGCCATCGGCGGCTCCCAGCTGCTGGTTCACGTTGCCTGTGACGCAAGGCGTGCGGCCAAGTCAAGTCCAACCTTGATCGCGTAATATCGGCCGAGTGCCTGTTTCGGCAGGCTTTTTGGCGATCACTCATGATGAAAACCGCTCACGATTTGTTTGCTGGCTCTTCTTATTTCCGCCACAGGCGCTAGGCTTTGCGTGACAGTTCGATGACAATCGAGTGACGCTTTTGTTGCGGGCCGGGGAACTATTGAAGTGGCAAAGACCAAGCAGAGCGCAGCCGAGGCGGCGCCCCAGTTTCTTGAAGGCGATCCGTCGACCGGCTATCTGCCGGCGCGCAAATGGCCTGTCATCCGCTATGGCCTTATCAGCTTGCTGGCTGCGGCCATCCTTGTGTTTGCCATCGAACTGATCGTGCGCGGCAACTTTGCCGGCACCATTGATTTCTTTCTGCAGCCTTTCAAACCCGGCTGGACCACGATCATCATTTTTGCGCTGATCCTCATCGGCCTCGACGCCGTGCTCGGCCGCAGTCATCAGAGCCTGATGATCGTCGCGCCGCTGACATTGTCGCTGGCGTTCGTCGGCCACCAGAAGTCGCTGTATCTCGGCGATCCGCTCTATCCGACCGATTTCCTTTATTCCCGGCAGATCGTGGCACTGATGCCGCTTCTGGTACGCGATCGCCCGGGAACCGCCATTGCCCTGGCGATCGGCATCGTCGGCGGGCTGTCGCTGCTCGTCTATGGCTGGCGGCTATGGCGCCGCCGTGTTCCGGCGCTCAGCCACAAGGGCCGCCTTGCCCGGCTGACGCTGACAGTACCGCTGATCGCCTTCTTCGTTTCCATCATGGACTATGCCACTTTCTCGTGGACGCGCGACCGGCTGCAGATCATCCCGATCATGTGGGACCAGAAGGAAAACTATGCCTCGAACGGTTTTGCGCTCGCCTTCGCGCTTAACGTTCCGATGGCGCATGTCTCGGCGCCGCCCGGCTATTCCGACAAGGCGATCGAAGCGATCGGCAAACCGCAGGTGACCGCCTCGGTACCTGCCGAGAAGCCCGACATCATCGTCGTCATGAGCGAATCCTTCTGGGATCCGACCAAGCTACCCGGCGTCACCATCACACCCGACCCTATCCCCAATGTGCGGGCACTGCGCACGGGTTACATGTTCTCGCCCGAGTTCGGCGGCATGACGGCCAACATCGAGTTCGAGGCCCTGACCGGCTTTTCCAACGCCTTCCTGCCGGCGGGCAGCATTCCCTACCAGCAATATGTGCGGACACCGACTCCCTCGCTGGCGACCTTCCTGAAAAGTCAGGGCTACCGGGCGCGCGCCATCCATCCCGGCACTAACTGGTTCTGGAACCGGGGGGCCGTCTATGCCGATTTCGGCTTCAACGACTTCAAGTCCGAGGAGACGTTGCCGCCCATGCAGAAGCGCGGACCGCTCGCGTCGGACGCTGCGATGACCGACGAGATCATCCACGAAGCCGATACCAGCGCCCAGCCGGTGTTCTTTTTCGCCGTCAGCCTGCAGAACCACGGGCCGTATGAGCCGTATCGCTATAACAATCCGACCCACAAGGTGCAGGCGCCGATCAGCCAATGGGCGCGTGAATCGCTGTTGAGCTATGCCGAAGGCTCTTCCGACGCGGACCGCGGCCTCGAGCGGCTGATCGAATGGGCGAAGAAACGCGAGCGGCCGACCGTCATCGCGTTCTTCGGCGACCATCTGCCGCCGCTTGGGCCGGTCTACGTCGAGACCGGCTTCCTGAAGGACAATGTTGCGCCGCGCAAGGAGGCAGCCGACCAGATGCTGCTGCACCACCAGACGCCGCTGATCGTCTGGTCGAATCGCAGCGGCCCGGCCGAGGATCTAGGCGCCGTCAGCCCGTCCTTCCTGCCCTACCATATCCTGAAGACAGCCGGCATCAGCCATCCCTATTACACCGGCTTCCTCGGACAGTTGCGAGAGCGCTACCGCGTTATCGACCGCAATTTGCTTTTGGCACCGGGGGGCGACGCCACCCCCGATTGGTCGCGTCAGAAAGAGATCGATCCGGCAATCCGCGACTTCCGTCTGCTGCAATACGACATGATGTTCGGCAAGCGCCATGCGGCGCCCGATTTCTTCCCCGAAACCACGGGCAAAGTGGCTGCACACACGAGTTGAGCAGCGGCGGCGGGAGAGCGGCCGACGTCGTTCAGTTCGTCAAGTGCAGCTGCGAAATCGAGCTTCCGATTTTCAGGAAGACGCTTTCGAGCTGACTGACGTCGTTGGTCGGGTAATAATCCGACGGCGACGATGCGCAGGCCTCGTAGAGCTTGCGGTTGGCTGCGGTGTCGGCCTGCAGCAGCACTGTGAAGATCTGCACGTCCTGCTTCTTCAATGTGTTGCATACATTGGTTGTCCAATCGTCAACATTGCGCGCAGCCGCGGTCTGGTCGCTGGATCCAAACCGACCCGAGGCCAGGAATCCGTAGGAGCCATAGTCCGACTTCTGTGGCGTATCCTTCGCGCCATAGACAACATTCTCGCCGTCGGTGAGCAGCAGCACCGTTTTGGTCGTGCCTGACGCCCTGAACGGCGCGCCGTCGCTGTAAGGCGGTTCCGGCGAGAGCACCCGCATCCCCCATGACAAGCCTTCCGAAACATTGGTCCCCGAGCCGTTCCATTCGATCATCTCACCGACGGCTTTCCGCAATTTGTCGAAATCATCGGTCAGCGGCACTATCGGCGTCGGACAGGCCCGGTTTGGGCCGATAGTCAGTGGGCCTCTCTTGTCGTTGATCAGCTTCATCGTCGAAACACTGTACTTCGCCATGTCGCTGGTGAGGCCGGGAAGCACGGTGACAACGGTATCGTCGAGATAGGAATTGTTGTAGCCGGTCGCTGAATTGCCGTAGGAGCTGGTTGGATTTTTAGCGTTACCTGGATCGTCCGGCGCGAAATAGGGTACGAACAGGGTGTCCGGTTTGTTTTGGTCGGGCGAAATGTCGGAAACATTGTTGGTTCCGGGCCGCGCTTCGACGCAGCCTCTCCATTCGACGCCCAATTGCTTGAACAGGTCCATATGGTTGACGCGCTTGCCGCCGACCAAGGGGAAATTGGCGCCATTGTTCGGCGATTTGCCGGCCATGTCGATCCAGGCCGGATCGTAGTCCTCGCCCTTGACGTTGACCGCGGTGACGAACGGCACCACCGCGACACGTACGCTGCGCGTCGGCGACTTCGCCGCTTCGAGCATATCGATCAGGGCCGTCGCCGCCGTCCGCAATGCGCCGATGCGATCGTTGCTGGCCATCGACCCGGTATTGTCGAGCACCAGCACGACTTCGAGCTGATTGGTCGATTCGACGGCGCCGGCATCGACGGTGATGCGCTTGTCGTTGCCGAACAGGAAGGCGAAGTTCAAATTGACGTCCGCCGTGGCGACAGCCTTGGTCTGGATGTAATTGAGGCCCCTTTCCACGGTAAGCGTCGCTTCGGCGTTCCTCAACTCGCTGTGGCCGGCGACATTGGTCTGGAAGTAGCGGTCGAAGACGTCCTTGCGCGAAGCCTCGATGTCGCCGAGATGCGAAGATGCAAGGTTCGCGGCATCGAGCGCATTCTGCAAGCTGACCTTGGCCCTCATCAAGGTGGACACGTCCACGGCAAAGGCGACGGCGGTCAGAACCGCAGGCAGCCCGAACGCCAGCATCAGGGCAAAGTTGCCGCTCTTCGAACGGCAGAATTTGTCGAAAAGCATTTTTGTCCCCAAACCGCCTTGGTGCCGAACTCGCGCAGACTGTTTGCTTTTGCATCCGCATGATGAACGACGGGTTGCCGCCACGCCCGCCGATGCTGGAACTTCGCATGGTGGTTAAGGTCCGGTTTCAGGAGATCCGTAAGCCTTGCCGTCGAGGCCCGTGGCGCTCTGGGACGTTAGGGCCGTTTGCTCCGTGGTTTGGCCTTGCTTTGCGGTCAAATTCCTGTATAGACGCCCGCAATCTGCCGGTCCTTGCTGGGGGCTGAACGGAGGGCCGGAGGTTTTTCGAAACCTTCGCGTGAAGCCAGAAGCGCTTCCGCCTCCCGTGTCTCCGCTCTCGACCGTCTCGTCATGCTCCTTTCTTCCCCGCCTTCGCAAGGATTGCGGGTCAGAGAAGTTGCAGAGGCTTTTGCCGCCGGGAACCGGGAGAGAAACGAAGAAAGGCACAAACACTATGGCTCTATACGAACATGTGTTTCTTGCCCGGCAGGACCTCTCGCAGCAGCAGGTCGATGCGCTTGTCGAACAGTACAAGGGCGTCATCACCGCGAATGGCGGGTCCGTCGGCCGGGTCGAGAACTGGGGACTGAAGTCCCTCACCTACCGGGTCAACAAGAACCGGAAGGCATATTATACACTCATGGACATCACCTGCCCGCCGGCCGCGCTCAACGAGATGGAGCGCCAGATGGGCCTGTCCGAGGACGTGCTGCGTTTCCTGACCATCAAGGTCGATGCGCATGAGGAAGGTCCGTCGGCAATGATGCAGAAGCGCGAAGAGCGCTCGGAACGCGGCGGCTTCGGCGACCGCGACCGTGGCGATCGTGGCCCGCGCTCATTCGGCGACCGCGATCGCGGTGACCGTAGTGATCGTCCGCCGCGCAGCTTCGGCGATGGCGGTGCCGATCGTGGCCCGCGCCGTCCGCGCGAAGGCTTTGAAGGAGCCGCAGAATAATGGTCGACATCAACCAGATCCCAACCCGGCGCCCCTTCCACCGTCGCCGCAAGACCTGCCCGTTCTCCGGCGCCAATGCGCCGAAGATCGACTACAAGGACGTGCGGCTTCTGCAGCGCTACATCTCCGAGCGCGGCAAGATCGTTCCATCGCGTATCACCGCCGTAAGCCAGAAGAAGCAGCGCGAACTCGCCAAGGCGATCAAGCGCGCCCGCTTCCTCGGCCTGCTGCCCTACGTGGTCCGCTAACACTGATTAGTTGACCATGATCTTATCCGAAAACCGGTTTCCACTTTTCGGGATCATGGTCTAGCCAGCGGGCGGTTCGCCGCCCGCTTTTCACCGGCCACGACGGGCGTAGCCGGATCGAACACCAAATCCCGGGTTGGATTTCAACAAGAGATCCTAACTGCCGCGACAGGCAGGACAGCGACACAGGCGGCGACGCCCCAGCTTCCTGACCTGTTCCAGACAACTCGGCGCCGATCCTGAGGATAGCGCCCAAGCGAAGGAACAAAACCATGGAAGTCATTCTTCTCGAACGCGTTTCCCGCCTCGGCCAGATGGGCGATACCGTCAAGGTCAAGGACGGGTTCGCCCGCAATTTCCTGCTGCCGCAAGGCAAGGCGCTGCGCGCCAACGAAGCTAACAAGAAGAAGTTCGAGGGGCAGCGGGCCCAGCTCGAAGCCCGCAACCTGGAGCGCAAGTCCGAAGCCGCGCAGATTGCAGAAAAGCTCGACGGCAAGAGCTTCATCGCCGTGCGCTCGGCCGGCGAAACCGGTCAGCTTTATGGTTCGGTCTCGACGCGCGACATCGCCGAGCTGGTGACGGCGGAAGGTTTTTCGGTCAACCGCAACCAGATCCTGCTCAACCAGCCAATCAAGACCATCGGCGTCACCAATGTGGCGATCGCGCTGCACCCGGAAGTCGAGGTTACCATCACGCTCAACATTGCCCGCACGGCCGACGAAGCCGAGCGCCAGGCCAAGGGCGAAACACTGACCACCGCCGAAGCCATCTACGGCGAGGACATCAACGATAATGCGCGGCCGGAAAACTTCTTCGATCCGAATGCGGAGTTCGAAGGCGGCGAAGACAACGGCTGATCGTCATTCGTCGGCATTCGCCGGCTAATCGCTATTCTGGACCAATGCCCGGGCCTCGTACCCGGGCATTTTTATGCCAAATGGAACTTTTCGAACCCCTATATCTTGATGCAGAATAGGACAGCATGTCTGGCCGAGAGGGGACAATTGGTCATGAATATTCTGCTGAAACGCGTTCTCGACCGCCTGGTCCGCATAGGCAATCTCAAGGTCACAGGGCCGCAAGGCTCGATGGTGACTTTCGGTGACGGCAGCGGCGAGCCGGTGCACATGCACATCAAGACAAGGCATGCCGAGCGCGCAATAACCTTCGATCCGATGCTGGCGGTGCCGGAAGCCTACATGGACGGTGAACTCGACATTCTCGAGGGCGGCGTGCTGGGGGTGATGCGGATTGCCTTCCAGAACATGGGCAGCGGCGGTATCGATGCCACCTGGTCGAAGGCGATCGAAGGTCTGCGCCACGCCTTCCGGCGCCTGCAGCAGATCAACACGGCGTCGCGGGCGCGCCGCAACGTGCAGCGCCATTACGATCTGTCGGGCGATCTCTACCGCCTCTTCCTCGATGAGGACATGCAATATTCCTGCGCCTATTTCGAGCAGCCGGACATGACGCTCGACGAGGCCCAAGCAGCCAAGAAGCGCCATATCGCCGCCAAGCTCAGGCTGAAGGCGGGCCAGACGGTTCTTGATATCGGCTCCGGCTGGGGTGGGCTTGGGCTCTATCTAGCCAAGGCGTTCGACGTCGACGTACAGGGCGTGACGCTGTCGACCGAGCAGCACGGCGTCGCCACCGACCGCGCCCATGCGCAAGGCCTGCAAAACCGGGTGCATTTCGACATCAAGGACTATCGCGAACTCAATGAACGTTTCGACCGCATCGTCTCCGTCGGCATGTTCGAGCATGTCGGGGTCAATCATTTCCGCACCTTCTTCGACAAGTCGGCGACGCTGCTGAAGCCGGACGGCGTCATGCTGCTGCACACGATCGGCCGCTCCGGCGTGCCGTGGGCAACCAGCGCCTTCATCCGCAAGTACATCTTCCCGGGCGGCTACATCCCGTCGCTATCCGAAGTGATGCCGGCCATCGAAAAATCGGGGCTCGTCGTCACCGACATCGAGGCTCTGCGGCTGCATTATGCCGAGACGCTGAAGCATTGGGGCGAGCGCTTCGCGGCCAATCGCGACAAGGCCAGGGCGATTTATGACGAGCGCTTCTGCCGCATGTGGGAGTTCTATCTTGCCGCCTCGGAAGCTGCCTTCCGCTGGCAGGATCTGGTGATCTTCCAGATCCAGATTGCGAAGAAGAACGACACGCTGCCGATGACGCGCGACTACATGGCCAGTTGCGAGAAGGCGCTGGAGATGCGCGATCTTGGACGTCGCGAAAAGGCTCCGGTTGCCAAGCCCACTCGCCGCCGCAAGGTGGCGGATCCGGAGTAGACTGCCGGCATCACGCCATCGCCACTTGCCATTGCCGGCCGGCACGCTGAAAAGGGTCCCGTCAAACGCGGGACCCTTTTTTCATGACCTACCTCCTCTACGTCGCCGCCGCACTTGCCGAGATCGCCGGCTGCTTTTCGTTCTGGGTGTGGTGGCGGCTGGACAAGTCGCCGCTGTGGTTGGCGCCCGGTCTCGTCTCGCTCGTGCTATTCGCGTGGCTGCTGGCGCTGGTCGACACCAGCGCGGCGGGCCGGGCCTACGCCGCCTATGGCGGCATCTACATTGCCCCCTCGCTGGCCTGGCTGTGGCTGGCGGAAGGCGTGCACCCCGACCGCTGGGATCTTGCCGGTGCCGCGATCTGCATCGTTGGCGCCTCGGTCATTCTGCTCGCACCTCGGACTGCCTAAGCGATGGAACTGCCCGTCCCGCTTAGACAAGGCGTCGACCGCCTTCTCGAACAGGTGCCTTTGCCGATGCTTAAGCAAGCGGCAAAGACGCTGTCGGACCGCTACCGCGCAGAGTTGCGCGACGGTCGCCTGCACATGGCCGAAGACATGGCGGTGAAGGCCTATCTGGCAACGCGGCTACCGGCGACCTATGCGGCCGTTCGCGCCAGCCTCGATGCGGTGGGCGAGTCTCGGCCCGCCTATGCTCCGAAGACCTTGCTCGATGTCGGCGCCGGCCCTGGCACGGTGCTTTGGGCCACAATCAATCTCTGGCCGGATCTCGAACAGGCGGTGCTACTCGAGGCCGGCGCCGCGGTACGAAGGGTCGGCGAAGCACTTGCCGCGGATGCGATCACGGCCAGGACCGCCTGGCGGACCGGCGACATCACCATCGACCTGGTCGATCTGGAGCCGGCCGAGCTGGTGACTTCAGCCTATGTGCTGGATGAGATCGCGCCGGCATCGCTGGCAAAACTCGTCGACCGGCTCTGGCAGCTGACCGCAGACACGCTGCTGGTGGTCGAGCCGGGCACGCCGGCCGGCTGGCAGCGTATTCTTGCCGTGCGGCGGCAGTTGATCGAGGCGGGCGCGCACGTGCTTGCGCCCTGCCCGCATGAGGCGCCCTGCCCGCTCGTTGCCCCCGACTGGTGCCATTTCGCCCGCCGCGTCGCCCGCTCGCGCCTACACCGTCTGGCCAAGGATGCCGAGGTGCCGTGGGAGGACGAGAAATTCATCTTTGTCGCGGCCTCCCGCCATCCGGCCGCTCCGCCTCGAGCGCGAGTGATCGCACCGCCGAAGTCGGGGTCCGGCAAGGTCTTGCTGAAGCTTTGCGAACAGGATGGGGGTGCTGCCGAGCGACTGTTCACCAAGCGCGACGGCGAGACGTTCAAGGCCGCGCGGCGACTGGATTGGGGTGATGCCTTGCCGGAATGACCGGCAGCTATTTTCCTGTTTTGTTCTCGCCCGAGAACGGCTAGGCTCGCCATCTTGATTCGAGTCAATCGAGATTCTTTCCACCGAAAGATCCTGGCTGTGAATCGCGGGCATCAAAGTTGGTTGGTTAGGGACTGATGCAGATAAGTCATCACCGACTTGTCTCGTTCTGATATCGAGAGACGGGGATCAGGACCGGGGACATCATGGCAGAGGCAGCACGAAAATTCGGCGTGGCGGAAACACCGCTCTATCGCGAGGCGCCGAACAATATCGAGGCCGAGCAGGCGCTGCTCGGCGCCATACTGGTCAACAACGATGCCTTCTACCGCGTCTCCGACTTCCTGAAGCCCGGCCATTTCTACGAGCCGCTGCATAGAAAGATCTTCGAGGTCGCGGCCGAGCTCATCCGCATGGGCAAGATCGCGACGCCGATCACGCTGAAGACCTTCCTGCCGGCCGACGAGAAGGTCGGCGACATGACGGTGGCGCAATATGTCGTGCGGTTGGCGGTCGAGGCCGTCACCGTCGTCAACGCCACCGACTATGGCCGCGCCATCTACGATCTGGCGACGCGGCGCGCGCTAATCACTGTCGGCGAGGACATGGTCAACATCGCCTATGACGCGCCGGTCGACATGTCGCCCTCCGACCAGATCGAGGATGCCGAGCGGCGCCTGTTCGAATTGGCCGAAACCGGCCGCTACGATGGCGGCTTCGAGAGCTTCACCGATGCCGTCAAGACCGCCGTCGACATGGCCAATGCGGCTTATATGCGCGACGGGCATTTGTCGGGCGTTGCTACCGGCTTGCGCGATCTCGACCGCCGCATGGGCGGCCTTCAGTCGTCCGACCTGATCATCATTGCCGGCCGCCCCGGCATGGGCAAGACCTCGCTCGCCACCAATATCGCCTTCAACATCGCCGAAGCCTATGTCCCGGCGCAGCAGGCGGACGGCTCGTTCAAGGCGGCCAATGGCGGCGTCGTCGGCTTCTTTTCGCTCGAAATGTCATCCGAACAGCTGGCCACCCGCATTATTTCCGAACAGACGGAAATCCCGTCGTCGAAAATCCGGCGCGGCGAGATCAGCGAGATGGATTTCGAAAAGCTGGTCGCCTGCTCGCAGACAATGCAGAAAATCCCGCTGTTCATCGACCAGACCGGCGGCATTTCCATCGCTCAGCTGTCGGCCCGCGCGCGTCGCCTGAAGCGCCAGCGCGGCCTCGACGTCATCGTTATCGACTATATCCAGCTGATGCAGGGATCGAGCGCGAAATCCTCGCAAAACCGCGTCCAGGAAATCACCGAGATCACCACCGGCCTCAAGGCACTAGCCAAGGAGCTGGCGGTGCCGATCATCGCGCTGTCGCAGCTGTCGCGCCAGGTCGAGAGCCGCGACGACAAGCGCCCGCAGCTTTCGGATCTGCGCGAATCGGGTTCCATCGAGCAGGACGCCGACGTGGTGCTGTTCGTCTACCGCGAGGAATATTATCTGAAGAACCGTGAGCCGAAGCCGGGCACCGACGAATACATTAAGTGGGAACACGAGATGAACGAGATGCGCGGTAAGGCCGAGGTCATCGTCGCCAAACAGCGCCACGGCCCAACGGGATCGGTCAGCCTCGCCTTCCAGGGCGAATTCACCCGCTTCTCGGACCTTGCGGAAGAGCATCATATTGCGGAGAGGTTTGAGTAAGCGTTTGGCAGATGTCGCAACAAGAATGCGGGAGTACGGCGTTCCTTCACGCCCCCCTCTGTCCTGCCAGACATCTCCCCCACGAGGGGGGAGATTGGAGATGTCCGGCAGGACAGAGGGGGGCGCTGTCCCGCCGACCTGTCTTTCAATTGCCGCAGGCCGCGCCTGATGGCCAAATCCCGCATTCAGTTCATCTGCCAGAATTGCGGTTCGGTGCATCAGCGCTGGGCTGGCAAATGCGATGCCTGCGGCGAGTGGAACACGCTGGTTGAGGAAGGCACGTCAGGCGGCATAGGTTCCGGCCCGGCCAATACGCGCAACGCCCGCAAGGGCCGCGCGGTGGTGCTGACCAGCCTCTCCGGCGACATCGAGGACGCGCCGCGCATCGTCTCCGGCATCGGCGAACTCGACCGCGCCACCGGCGGCGGCTTCGTGCGCGGCTCGGCGCTGCTGGTCGGCGGCGATCCCGGCATCGGCAAGTCGACGCTGCTCACCCAAGCCGCGGCCGCGCTGGCGGCAAAAGGCCACCGCATCGTCTATGTCTCGGGCGAAGAGGCGGTCGCGCAGATCAGGCTGCGCGCCCAGCGGCTCGGCGTCGCCGACACCCCGGTCGAGCTCGCCGCCGAAACCAATGTCGAGGACATCCTCGCCACCATCGCCGATGGTAAGCGGCCGGATCTGGTCATTCTCGATTCGATCCAGACGCTGTGGACCGATATGGCCGATTCGGCGCCCGGCACGGTGACCCAGGTGCGTGCCGCCGCCCAGGCGATGATCCGCTACGCAAAATCCACAGGGGCGGCGATCGTTCTGGTCGGCCACGTCACCAAGGAGGGCCAGATCGCCGGACCGCGCGTCGTCGAGCACATGGTCGACGCGGTGCTCTATTTCGAGGGCGAAGGCGGCCACCACTACCGCATCCTGCGCACGGTCAAGAATCGCTTCGGGCCGACCGATGAGATCGGTGTCTTCGAAATGTCGGACAAGGGCTTGCGGGAAGTCGCCAACCCGTCCGAGCTTTTCCTCGGTGAGCGCCATGCGAAGTCGCCGGGTGCCGCGGTTTTCGCCGGCATGGAAGGCACACGGCCGGTGCTGGTCGAGATCCAGGCGCTGGTGGCGCCATCGACGCTGGGCACACCGCGCCGCGCCGTCGTCGGCTGGGACGGTGCCCGGCTGTCGATGATCCTGGCGGTTCTGGAAGCCCATTGCGGCGTCCGCTTCGGCACGCACGACGTCTATCTCAACGTTGCCGGCGGCTACCGCATTTCGGAGCCGGCGGCCGACCTGGCAGTGGCGGCGGCACTGGTTTCCTCGCTCACCGGTCTTGCCCTTCCCGCCGATTGCGTCTATTTCGGCGAAATCAGCCTGTCGGGTGCGGTGAGGCCGGTTGCGCATGCGCAGCAGCGCCTCAAGGAAGCCGAAAAGCTGGGTTTCGGACGCGCGGTTCTGCCCTTGGGCAGCGAGGAACTTGTTGGTGGTAATGCGGTCGGGGGGATCGGAGCCAGCGCTTTCCAGCCCACCGAGCTTGCCGATCTCGTGGCGCGAATAGCCGGCTCTCGGCGCAGCCGCGCCGACGAGCAAGAGTGATGCGGCTCGTCGGGCCGTGAAAAAGAGATCGGAGTGGGGCGAAAAACATGCCGATTACGCTGCTTGACGGAATTCTCGTCGGCTTCACCCTGGTCTCGGCGATGCTCGCTATGGTTCGCGGCTTTTCGCGCGAGATCCTGTCGATCATCTCCTGGGCAGCCGCCGCGGCCGCCGCCTTCTTCTTCTACAAGCCGGTGCTGCCTTACATTCAGCCCTATGTCGACAACGAAAAGGCCGCCATGGCGGCGGCCGCCGGTATCGTCTTCATTGTCGCGCTGATCGTCGTATCGGTCATCACCATGAAGCTCGCCGACTGGATCATCGATTCCAGGATCGGCGCGCTCGATCGTACACTTGGCTTCCTCTATGGCGCGGCGCGCGGCATCCTGGTCGTCGCTGTCGCGCTGCTTTTCTTCAATTGGCTGGCCGGCGCCAAGGCTCCAGGCTGGATTGCCAACGCCAAGTCAAAGCCATTGCTCGAATCGATCGGCGCCAAGCTCGAAAGCCTGCTGCCCGAGGATCCGGAAAACGCCATCCTCAACAAGCTCAATCCGAATCAGCCGGCCACCGAGACGCCTCTGGCCCCCGACGCGCCTGCAGCGGAAGCCCCTGCCGCCGGCGACGACGCCACTGCTCCGGCACCCGACGACAGCGATGCGCCGCCGGCCGACAATGCGCCCGCGACGCCGGCACCTGCAAACCCGGCGCCGGCAAACTGATTTCGACGGACTTGCGAGGCTCAAGACTGTCGATCATGTGAACGCCGCACGACGTGCGTTGCTTTCGATGCGCTATGACCTTATATGGCGACTTTAGCGGAGCTTGAGCCCCAATGGCAGCCTCAGTGGCAGACGCAGACGACGTGCTTTCCGCCGAAGCCGACGACCATTTCCACGACGAATGCGGCGTGTTCGGCATTTTCGGCCGGCAGGACGCCGCAGCCATCGTAACGCTCGGTCTGCATGCGTTGCAGCATCGAGGCCAGGAAGCGGCCGGCATCGTTTCCTATGACGGCACCCAATTCCATGTCGAACGCCATGTCGGCCTGATCGGCGACACCTTTACTAAGCAGCGTGTCATCGACAGCCTGCAAGGCAACCGTGCCATCGGCCACACACGCTATGCCACCACCGGCGGCGCCGGTCTGCGCAATATCCAGCCTTTCTTCGCCGAACTTGCCGATGGCGGCTTTGCCGTCGCCCATAACGGCAATCTCACCAACGCCATGACCGTTCAGCGCGCCCTGCAGAAGCAAGGCGCCATCTTCTCTTCCACCTCCGACACCGAAACGCTCCTGCACCTGGTTGCCACCAGCAAGGAGCGCGACCTGAATTCGCGCTTCATCGATGCGGTGCGCCAAGTCGAAGGCGCCTTCTCGCTGGTGGCGATGACGTCCAAGAAGATGATCGGGTGCCGCGACCCGCTCGGCATCCGCCCGCTGGTGCTCGGCGATCTCGACGGCGCCTGGATTCTCGCCTCCGAGACCTGCGCGCTCGATATTATCGGTGCGCGTTTCGTACGCGACCTGAAGCCCGGCGAAATGGTCGTCGTCACCAGCAAGGGCATCGAAAGCCTGTTCCCGTTCGAGCCACAGAAGACCCGCTTCTGCATCTTCGAATATGTCTATTTCGCGCGGCCGGATTCGTCGGTCGAAGGCCGCAACGTCTATGAAGTGCGCAAGCGCATCGGCGCCGAGCTGGCGCAGGAAAGTCCGGTCGAGGCCGACATCGTCGTGCCGGTGCCGGATTCGGGCACGCCGGCGGCGATCGGCTTTTCGCAGGCCGCGGGCATTCCGTTCGAGCTCGGCATTATCCGCAATCACTATGTTGGCCGCACCTTCATCCAGCCCGGCGATTCGATCCGCCACATGGGTGTCAAGCTCAAGCACAACGCCAACCGCCGCATGATCGAAGGCAAGCGCGTGGTGTTGGTGGACGATTCGATCGTGCGCGGCACCACCAGCCAGAAGATCGTCCAGATGGTGCGCGATGCCGGCGCCAAGGAAGTGCATATGCGCATCGCTTCGCCGCCGACGCGCGCCTCCTGCTTTTACGGCGTCGACACACCGGAAAAGTCGAAGCTGCTGGCGTCGCGCATGTCGGTGGAGGAGATGGCCGAGTTCATCCGCGTCGATTCGCTCGGCTTCCTGTCGATCGACGGGCTCTACCGCGCCGTCGGCGAGGCAGGCCGCGACAACGAGCAGCCGCAATTCTGCGACGCCTGCTTCACCGGCCAGTATCCGACCCGGCTTGCCGACTTCGAAGGCTCCGACAATGTGCGCACGCTGTCGCTGTTAGCGGCCGGCGGGTCGTAGAATTCCGATCCGGACGGAGGTAAGACATGAGCGCTCGACGAGGCTTATGGCAAGGCCTCAAGGATTCACTCTCATTTGCAAAATCCTTGCTCAAAGATCAGATTAGATCTGAGATCGATATCGATACGCCTCTCGGCAATGGATTTCTTTTCTGTCAAGTTAGAGAGGCGAGAGAAACCCAAGACAAGTATGTCGTCGTCAAAGCTATCGGTGGTGATGCAACGGTTTTTGTCCCTCTTGATGAGAATTCCGCCAAGCAATTGATTTCCTTCATTCAGCTGTCGTTCTTAGACCAGCAACCCAAGAATAGCTCATGACCCCTCCCCTTGACCTTTCCGGCCGCGTTGCGGTCGTCACCGGCGCCTCGCGCGGCATCGGCTATTTCATCGCCAGGGGGCTTGCCGCCGCCGGTGCGCATGTGATTGCGGTTGCCCGCACCGTCGGCGGGTTGGAAGAACTCGACGACCAGATCAAGACAGGTGGCGGACAGGCGACGCTGGTACCGCTCGATCTTGCCGACATGGCGGGGATCGACCGGCTGGGCGGCGCCATCCACGAGCGCTGGGGCAAGCTCGACATACTGGTCGCCAACGCCGCCGTGCTCGGCGTCATCGCCCCGATCGGCCATGTCGAGGCCAAGACCTTCGAGAAGGTGATGACCATCAACGTCACCGCAACATGGCGGCTGATCCGCTCGGTCGACCCGCTGCTCAGGCTTTCCGATGCCGGCCGTGCTATCGTGCTGAGCTCCAGCCTTGCCCACTCCGCACGCGCCTTCTGGGCGCCTTATGCGGCGTCGAAGGCGGCGGTCGAGGCCATGACGCGTTCATGGGCGCATGAGACCGAAAACCTCCCGCTCAGGGTCAATGCCGCCGATCCCGGGGCAACGCGCACCGCGATGCGGGCGCAGGCGGTACCCGGCGAGGATCCTGAAACACTGCCGTACCCTTCGGAGATCGCCAAGCGAATCGTGCCGCTGGCCAGCCCCACGCTCAAGGAGACCGGGCTGATCTTCCAGGCCAAGCACAATCGCTTTGTCGCCTACCGGCAGCCGGAGTAGCCACACATCGCATTTTGCCGGAAGAATTGCGCCGGCACCAACGTTGTTCGGGTGCCACAATTCGAGAAACGGAGGACCATATGCGGAGACTGCTTCTCTTGACTGCCACCGCGCTGCTTGCAGTGATCGGCGCCGCGTCGTCGCAGGAGGCAACGATGAGCTTTTTCGTCACCAGCGTCGGCTCTGGCAAAGGCGCCGATCTCGGCGGTCTCGCCGGCGCCGACGCCCATTGTAGTTCACTGGCCGAAGCCGCGGGCGTTACCGGCAAGACATGGCGCGCCTATCTCTCGACCAGCGATACCGATGCACGCGACCGTATCGGCAAAGGCCCGTGGTTCAACGCCAAGGGCGTCAAGATCGCCGATGATGTCGCTTCCCTGCATAGCGATGCCAACGCCATCACCAAACAGACGGCACTCGACGAAAAGGGCCAAATGGTCAACGGCCGCGGCGACGCGCCCAACCGGCACGACGTGTTGACCGGCTCCAAGCCGGATGGCACGAAAATAGCCGACCAGACCTGCGGCGACTGGACGCTGAGCGGAGCAGAAGGTGTGGCGATGATGGGTCATCACGATCGTACCGGCCTCGATGATTCGGCAGCCGCCAAATCGTGGAATTCCTCGCATGCGTCACGCGGTGGCTGCAGCCAGGAAGCGCTGAAGGGCACCGGCGGCGACGGCCTGTTCTATTGTTTTGCGGTGAACTGAACCAAAACGACCCGACATCACGTGGCTGTGATACCGTGGCTTAACGCCGCGCTTTGGCCCAGCTTTCGCCGCTGGGCCGGAGTTGCTAGGATCGTGCGACTCCCAAAACAAGCAGAGCGAGGAAATACTCATGGCGACACCGAGCGTAGCGTTAGTCTGGTATCTGGTGATCGCCGGCCCGCAAGGCGGCATGGTCGTGCTGCCCAGCACATTCGACACCCGCGAACAGTGCGCCTTCGCCATAACCGAATACCAGAAGCAACCGACGCCGGCCGGCTGGTCGGTGCAGTGCGTGCCGAGCGCCTCGCCCTTCGCCGACGAGGGCGACGCCGAGGAGCCGTCGGCGCAGTAGGACAGCGTGATCTCCCCACTTGAGGGGGAGATCGTCAGCGTCGCGCGCTTACCGTCAGCTCCGGCTTCTGGCTGATGGTCTGCAACACGACGCAGTAGCGCTCGGTCAGCTTGAGCAGCGCATCGATGCGCTCCTGCGGCTCGTCGGTGTCGAGGCCAAATGTCAGCCGGATGGCGCGGAAGCCAACCGGCGCATCCTTTGCCACGCCAAGCGTGCCGCGAAAGTCCAGGTCGCCTTCGGCTTCCACCGTGGCGGCCCCAAGCTTGAATTCCAGCGCCGTCGCTACCGCCTTCAGCGTGACGCCGGCGCAAGCCACCAGTGCCTCCAGCAGCATGTCGCCGGAGCAGAGTTCGAGCCCGGTGCCGCCGGTCGCCGGATGCAGCCCGGCAATGGCGATCGCCCTGCCTGTCTCGACCTTGCAGGCGATCGATTGGTCGTCGATCGAGCCTTTGGCGCGGAGAGTAATCAGCGCGCGCGAGGCGTCGTCGCGATAGGCCACCTTCAGCGGCGCCTGCATGGCCTTCAATGCGATCGCGTCCATTTCGTTTCTCTCCCATAGTTGCCTGGCTTCGCTGCCTAACGGCGATGCCGCCTGCCCAAACGCAAGTCCCCGCTGGCGTAGCGTTTGGCAGGGTTTCGCCGGTATAGCCTGACAATACGGGGAGCATCCAACGCCATCACACCGTCTCTCGCAACACATTCGTAAGGCCGCCGGACATATGGCCGATATCGCCATCGTGAAAACCCGCGAACGGGCTCTTGCCGGAATCCTGTTCACCGGGGCTGCCTACCTGCTGTTTTCGATGCAGGACGCCTCAAGCTGACACTATGGTGTCAGGAAGGGCAGCGTAGGCTGGTGAGATGACGGGATCGCTGGACATGCCATGCACAGTGGAAAGCGCCCGCGAGCGTACCCTCGGCATCATACTGGTCTCGGCATCGGCGGCCGTCTTCGGCCTCACCGGCGTGCTGACCAAATCGATCCATGCCGACCCCCTGACCATTACCTGCTGGCGCGGCTTCGTCGGCTCGATCCTGATCAGCCTCTATGTCCTATGGCGCCGCCAGCGCTCCGGCGGTCGCGACAGCTTGCGGCTCGGCTGGCGAGGCTGGCTGCTGGCGATCGAGGGCGCGCTCGCAAGCATCGCCTTTATCTCGGCGTTCAAGTTCACCTTTGTCGCCAATGTCGCGATCATCTATGCCACGGCCCCGTTCGTCACCGCGCTGCTGGCCCTCCTGTTGGTCCGCGAGCCGTTCCGGCTGCAGACGCTTGCCGCCGCCGCTGTGTCATTATGCGGTGTGGCAATCATGGTCTGGTCCGGCTTCGGCACCGGCCATTTGTTCGGCGACGGGCTGGCGCTGCTGATGACGATCGGCAGCGCGCTCTACATGATCATGGTGCGCGCCTTCCGCGACACGCCGGTGGTGTGGGCGGGTGCGGTGTCGGCATTCCTTTTGTTCGTGCTCGGCTGGTTCGTCGCCGATCCGCTGGCTGTCTCGGCCAGGGACGCTGTGCTTCTGGCCACCTTCGGCGCCTCGTTCGCGCTGGCTTCGATCCTGTGGACGGAGGGCACCCGGCTTATTCCGGCGGCCGAGTCCGGATTGCTGGGTTCAGCTGAAGTGCCATTCGCGATCCTGTTTGCCTTCCTGTTCCTGGCGGAGATCCCGCCGGTAGCCAGCATGGTCGGTGGCGCCATCGTGCTTTGCGCGGTGTTCGCTCACGCCGGCCGCGACTGGCTGATGGCCAGGCAGCGCGCAGCGGATGCATGACCAATCCTCGCCGCGTCCGAGCGCGAGTTGGTGGTCCGATCACGAGAAATCCGGTCCTGAAAATTAATTTGAAAAGTCATGGAACCATCATAGGGCTCAGGCATTATGGCTGCGACGGGCCACCCCAAGTCCCCCCAAACCCCTCGGCCCGTCCTACTCAGAAGCCGACCGCAAGGTCGGCTTTTTCTTTGCTGGCTCAATTGGCCAAGGCCAGGTTGCCGCTGAACAACGCTGCCAGATCCTGCGCCGGCCGGTCGGCATCCTCACGCAAGCGGACGGCGAATTCGGCGACCGGCACCGGCGGCAGATCAAGATCGCTCGGCGCCTCGACGATGCCGGAATGAGCGAAGCGCGCCGTCCTCAACGTCAAGGCGATGCCGGCGTGCACCGCCGTACGCAGGCCGGCAAGGCTGGCACTGCCGGCAGCAATGCGGTAGCGACGGCCGGCCGCATCGAGTGCACTGGTCGCCGCTTCGCGAAACCCGCAATGGGGATCGAGCAGCGCCAGGGGCAGTTCGTCGTGGCGGGTGGCCAGCCCGTTCTGTGAGCAAAGCCAGATCATTGGTTCCTTGAGCACACCGACTTCGTCCCGTGTCGGCACCTGCCGCATGGCAATGGCCAGATCAAGGGTGCCGGCCTGCAAAGCCTGCGCCAGTTCGGCGGAACGGCCGACGCGCAGTTCGATCCTGACGCGCGGATGGCTGACAGCAAAAGCCCTGAGAAGCTGCGGCAAGCCGCTGTCGGCGAAATCCTGCGTGGTGCCGATGGCGACGCGCCCGTCGGCGTGCGCGCCTTTGAGGGCCAGCCACGCCTCGCGGTGCGCGGCAAGGATGCGACGCGCGTGAACGATCAGATCCTCGCCTGCCGGCGTCAGGCCGCGCCCTCGCCCCTGCGGCACCAGCAGCGGTTCGCCGACAACATCCTCCAGCCGCTGCATCTGCGCGGTCACTGCGGACGGCGAGCGACCGACGATCGACGCGGCCCGCGCCAGGGAACCGCCATCGACGAAAGCGAGGAAAGTCTTGAGGAGGTCGGGATCGAACAACTGCATAATTCGATGCTATCAAAGTGTTTATCAAAAACAATTCTATTTTTTTGATCAAAGGACGATGGCATGATTTTCTCGACGGCGAAGAGGCGCCGCTTGAAACCGAGGAGAAGAAACATGCCGATCATCAATGTCAGCGTTACCGGCAAGCCCGATGCCGCTTTGTCCGCCGCCATTGCCAGGGAAGTGACCGAACTGACAGCCACGCATCTGCGCAAGGACGCGACGATCACAGCTGTTGCCATTTCCTATCACGACCCCGAGCACTGGTTCGCCGGCGGCAAGTCGCTGGCCGAGCATGGCACCAACACGGCCTGGCTCGACATCAAGGTTGTCGACGGTACCAACACCAAGCTCGAACTGGAGGCGTATCTGCAGGCAATTTTCGCGGCATTCGGCCGGCTGCTGGGTAAGGTGCATGAGGAAAGCTACGCCCTCGTGCATGAAGTGCCTGCGGCCGCCTATGGCTTTGGCGGCAAGACGCAGGAATTCCGCTTCATCAGCGGAAGGATGAAAGCGGCGTAGCTGCGATAAGCAGCCGAGCCGAATCAACATAGGCGAATCAAACATAGGAGAGAGGGAAAAATGGAGCCGCATTGACGTTGATCCAACTTCGGCTAGGTTCTCACCCGAAGCGGCCGGTGAAGAGCCGCGACGTGAGATCGTTGGGAGATGCGGCGATGATCCTGACACTGGCGCTGCTTGCGGGTCTTGTCGCGGCCTGGCTGCTGATCGGCGTGGTGGAGAAGTTCCGCCTCGGCCTGCGTTTGAGCCAGGCGCTGCTCTACGTGCCGTTCAAGCTCGCCTACCGGATCAGCGACGACCGCATCAAGATTGCGCGCAGGTCGGTGGCCCCGGTCATCTATGTCATCTGGCATCAGTCACGCATCGAGCCGGCGCTGATGCTGTCGCTGCTGCCGGAGGATACGCTGCACATCCTCGACCAGGCTTCGGCCAGATCGCCGTGGCTGGAGCCGTGGCGCGAGCTCGGCCGCACCATCGCCTTCAACGCCGAGCATGTCTTCGTCAGCCGCAGATTGGTGCGGGTGCTGAAGGGCAAGGGCCGGCTCGCCGTTTACCTGCCGGATGCGGTCGAGCCAGACGTCAAGTCGTTTCGGTTGTTTCGCGCCATCACCCGTATCGCCATGCAGGCCGACGCCCGTATCGTGCCGGTCTTCGTTGCCGGCGCACGCAGCCTGCCGGCCTCGCTGACGCCGGCGGACAAGGCGCCGCGCCATTGGTTTCCGCAGCTGTCGATCAGCGCGCTGGAGCCGATGACCATCGCCGAGCTGGTGGCGCGGAACCCAGATCAGGCCTCCAACACCAATGCGCTGTTTGATCGCTTCGCCGAGGCCAGGCTTTTCGGCAGTGATCTCGACCGAGGGCTGTTCCTCGCCATGCGCGATGCGGCCGACCGTGTTGGCGCTTCGCACCCAATAATCGAGGACGTCATTAGCGGTGCCCTGAGCTACCGGAAAGTGTTCATCGGCGCCAGGGTTTTGGGCCGACGGTTCGAGGCAATAACAGCGCCGGGCGAAGCGGTTGGGCTGCTCCTGCCCAACGCCAATGGCGTCGTGCTGTCGTTCGTCGGACTTTTGTCGGCTGCGCGGGTGGCAGCAATGATCAACTATACCGCCGGCCCGGCCAGCGTCACCGCCGCCGTCCGCACGGCGATGATCCGAACCGTGGTCTCCTCACGCGCCTTTGTCGAAAAGGCCAACCTCGCCGACATCGTCGAGGCGGTGGAAAAGGGCGGGGCGAAACTGCTGTGGCTGGAGGATGTCCGCGCAAGCGTGACCGTGCTGGACAAGGCCGCAGCCGCCTTGCTGTGGCGCTGGCCGTTGCAGCGCCAGGACGCAGCCAAGCCGGCGGTGATCCTGTTCACCTCCGGCTCGGAAGGCACGCCCAAGGCCGTGGTGCTGTCGCACCGGAACCTTCTTGCCAATGCGATGCAGGCGGAAGCTCGCATCACCATCTCGCCGGCCGATATCCTGCTCAACGTGCTGCCGGTGTTCCACTCGTTCGGGCTGACCGGCGGCACCATCCTGCCGCTGGTCACCGGAGTAAAGCTGTTCCTCTACCCGTCACCGCTCCACTACAAACTTATTCCGGAGGTGGCGCGCAAGGTCCGGCCGACGGTGATGTTCGGCACCGACACGTTCCTCGCCAACTATGCCCGCACCGCCAAGGACGGCGATTTTTCCAGCCTGCGCTTCGTCGTGGCCGGTGCCGAGGCGGTGAAGCCGGAGACGCGCCGGGTTTACCGCGAGCGCTTCCAGGCCGAGATCATCGAAGGTTTTGGCTTGACCGAGGCCGCACCAGTGGTTGCCGTCAACACCGCCATCCACGGCCGCGACGGAACGGTCGGGCGGCTGCTGCCGGCCATGCGCATGAAACTCGAACCGGTCGAAGGCATCAGCGACGCCGGCCGGCTGTGGCTCGACGGGCCGAACCTGATGATGGGCTACATGACCAGCGACCGGCCGGGCGAGTTGCAGCCGCTCGAAGGCTGGCACGATACCGGTGATATCGTTTCGGTCGATCGCGAAGGCTTCATCACCATTCGCGGCCGCGCCAAGCGCTTCGCCAAGATAGCCGGCGAGATGGTATCGCTTGGCGCGGTCGAGATGCTGGTGCAGTCGCTGTGGCCGGAAGAGCATCACGCCGTGGTGGCAGTGCCGGACAAGCGGCGCGGCGAGCGCCTCGTTCTGGTCACCACGGCCGACAATGCCGATCCCGACGAATTGCGCGAATTCGGCAAAAAAGCCGGGGCGGCCGAACTGATGGTGCCGAACGACATCGTCAAGGTCGAGGAGATCCCGGTACTGGGCTCCGGCAAGACCGACTATGTCTCGACTAGAAAGCTGGCGCTCGAGAGGCTGGGACTGAGCGCAGCCGCCTGAGGCTTGCTGTCGAAAATTCTAAAGCGCGTCGCGTTCGACCGGCCTTGTGCGACGCGCTTTAGATTCTTGTTTTTATGCATGTCGTTATCGCAAAACCGCTGCACACTTTTGCGCGAATGCATTAGAGGACTACCACCGACAACAGCAGAATGACGCCGACGGCCATCATCAGCAGGCCCGGCCAGTTCTGCGACAGGCCGAGAAAACGGAGCCCGCGTCGTCGCGGCTCCAGAGTCGGACCTGGTGTTGCGAGATTGGGCGTCGGACTGTCCGGCGCGGTGGAGACAGCGGCCGGCTCACTAAGCCGCCCGCGCATGATGGCCGCAATCGCCATATACACGAGGCCGGCGACAGTCAGTAACGCGCCGATGAGGATGACAGCCATTTCTCCTCGTTTTCCGATGGTTCTGCGCCCGATGCGGCAGCTTGCGCTACGTTGACGACGTATCACGAGCAGCCGCTCAGGCGGACCTACCAACACAAACGGTCTAGCCGCCCAGCAAGTTCCGAAAACGGGGTTTTTGAGGTGCGTTCCACAGCGCCGCGTGCTCTGCGAGCCTTTTTGGAATCATGCACTGCCAGGCGCAACGCGAACTGGCACCAAATCCGTCAGCCAATATCCGAGGACGGCACCTTCTCGCCTTCGCGCTTGGCGCGTCTCGAATAGGCCCGCACGCTGAACGGCAAGAAGACCAGATAGCCGGCAACCGAGGCCGTCAGCGTATACCAGGGATAGGTCATCAAAAGCAGGACGTAGAGGACGACTGCGAGGATGATCGGCAGCACCCTGTCGCCCGGTATCCTGACGCTCTTGCCGGAATAGACGGGCAGTCTGCTGACCAGCAGGAACGCCACCAATATTGTAAAGCCGGTGGCAATGAAGGCTGCCAGGCGGCTGGGTTCAAGCCCAAGCCTGAGGAAGAACAGATAGAGCGGCAGCATTACAAGCACCGCACCCGCCGGCGCCGGCACGCCGACGAAATATTCGGTTTGCCACTGCGGACGGTCGAGCTCTTCGTCGAGCACGTTGAAACGGGCAAGCCTCATCCCACAGGCGATGGTGAACAGCAGCGCGGCGATCCAGCCCGGCGAACCTGCCCTGTCGAGCAGAAAGGCATAGAGCACCAGCGCCGGTGCCACGCCGAAATTGACGATATCGGCCAGCGAATCCATCTGGGCGCCGAATTTGGAAGTCGCCTTCAGCATTCGCGCTAGACGGCCGTCGATACCATCGAGGAAGGCGGCGAGCAGCACCATCACCACCGCTGGCTCGAAGCGGCCCTCGAAGCCGAAGCGAATACCGGACAGGCCGGCGCAGATGGCAAGCACCGTGACCAGATTGGGCAGCACCATGCGCATCGGGATTTCGCGAATGCGCGGGCCACCGCCGCCATGCGCCTCGAATTTCTTGAACGGCGGCGCCACCGGTCAGGAGACCCGCACGAGCGGCGTTGCGGCAACGCCGCCGAATTCCGCCAGCACCGTCTCACCGCCAACCGCGGTCTGGCCGACGGCGACACGCGGCGTCGCGGTCGAGGGCAGGAATACATCGACGCGCGAGCCAAAGCGGATCAGCCCGAAGCGCTGGCCGGTGCCGATGGCGCCGCCGGGCTCGGCCCAGCAGACGATGCGCCGCGCCACCAGGCCGGCAATCTGCACCGCGGCGACCGTTCCATTGGGGCTTTCGATGACCAGCCCGTTGCGCTCGTTCTCGGTGCTTGCCTTGTCGAGCTCGGCGTTGAGGAATTTTCCTGGTCGATGCTCGATCCTGGAAATGCGGCCACGCACCGGCGAGCGGTTAACGTGGCAGGAAAAGACGTTCATGAATACCGAGATGCGGGTCATTTCGCCGCCGCCGAGGCCAAGCTCGCGCGGCGGCACGGCCGGGCCAACCGCCGAGACGATGCCGTCGGCCGGGCTGACAACCAGCCGGTCGTCGATCGGCGTGACGCGCTCGGGATCGCGGAAGAAATAGGCGCACCAGGCCGTCAGGATGAGACCGATCCAGAACAGGGTCGAGGAGAAATAGCCAAGAAAGAGCGTCGCCGTGCCGAACGCAGCGATAAAGGGATAACCCTCGCGGTGGATCGGAACGAACGCATTCTTGATCGTGTCAACGAGGCTCATGGGATGAGGGCAACCTTGGTTCCAAGTCCGGCCTCAATAGCGGAAACACCCCGCGGTCGCAACGCGACAATGAGAGCGCTCGGGGGTGGCGGTCACCGCCGTTTCAGGATGCCGTTAGCAGCATCCGGACTGCCGAAGTGATCAACCGGAAATGTTCATTGCGATTGTCGGAACGCAGCACTCCCGCCCGTCCTTGGCAAGACAGCGCCTCTCATGGCCTTTCGGCCATGACGATTTTGCGCAAATCTGGAGGTTCTCGGCCCATGCAGAAATCAGGACTTAGGCAAGTGCAAGTGGTGATGAACGGCTTGGCCTTCGGCGAGTCACCGCGCTGGCACGATGGCCGGCTGTGGTTCTGCAACTGGGGCACAGGCCAGATCATCGCAGTTGACGCCCTAGGCAACAGCGAGATCGCGCTCACCGTGCCGGCCACCCTGCCCTATTCCATTGACTGGCTGCCGGACGGGCGCCTGCTTGTCGTGTCCGGCCGCGAAGGGCTGATCCTCAGGCAGGAGGCAGACGGGACATTGGTCACCCATGCCGATCTGAGACAACTATCAAAGAGCCCGTGGAACGAGATCGTCATCGATGGACGCGGCAACATCTATGTCAATGGTGGTGGGCCTGCTCCGGGTCCCGGCCAGCATTTCGGCCCCGGCGCCATCGTGCTGGTCGCGCCTGACGGCTCGGTTCAGCAGGTGGCTGAGAACCTCGCCTTCGCCAATGGCATGGCGGTGACGCCCGACAACAAGACGCTTATCGTTGCCGAGTCCCACGCCAACCGGCTGACCGCCTTCGACATCGCTGCCGATGGTGGCCTTTCCAAACGCAGGATCTGGGCCAATCTCGGCAACGGTTTTCCCGACGGCATCTGCCTCGATGCCGAAGGTGCGGCGTGGTACGCCGACGTTCCGAACCGGCATTGCGTGCGGGTGCGCGAGGGCGGCGCGATGCTCGAAAGCGTCGACGTCGATCGCGGCTGTTTTGCCTGCATGCTCGGCGGCAGCGAGGGAAAAACGCTGTTCATCGTCGCCGCCGAATGGCGCGGCTTCGAACATATGATTAGCGATGCCCGTACCGGCCAGGTGCTCAGCATCGAGGCTGCCGCGCCGGGCGCGGGCTGGCCGTAGAAGAGCTTACACCCCGGGAATCCGCTGATAGTTGGCGATATCGGCCTTGACGCCAAGTCGCGCAATGGTCTCCTGAGGATTGAAGCCGCTGCGCTCATGCGCAGCCTTGATGATCGGCACGACCTTGTCGACGGCGGCCTGCCCTTCCCATTCGACAATGGTCACGAGGTTGAACTCGCCCGGCCCCGAGAATTGCTCGAGCAGGAAATCCTGGACGAACCCTTGCTGCTGGCGCAGCAATTCATGCGTCATCCGGACCTTGGCAAGAATCTCCTCGCGGGCGTTGGCCGGAACGACAAACTTGTCCACCCGGAATACGCTGCCGCCAGTACCTGCCTGATTTATCCCATTCATATCGATTGTCTCCGTTTTTGAACGACGCATTTTGCTGCGATCCAAAACGGCCTACGATCTCAACTTAAGTTGAGGTCAAGCACGAATTTTCAGCTCACCTCCGAGGTGCGGCGGCGGACGACGACGCCGAACTCGTCGCTTTCGCGGGCAATGCGCAGCCGCTCCTCGGCCTCGCTTGCCTCGCGCTGGCGGTCCCACATCGATGCATAAAGGCCGCGCTTGGCTATCAAGGCGACATGGGTGCCGCGCTCGGCGATCTGGCCATCCTGCAGGACGATGATCTCATCGGCCGAAATCACTGTGGACAGCCGATGGGCGATGACGAGGGTGGTGCGGCCCTGGCTGACCAGGTCGAGTGCCGCCTGGATCTCCTGCTCGGTGTGGCTGTCCAGCGCCGAGGTCGCCTCGTCGAGCATCAGGATCGGCGGTGCCTTCAAAATGGTGCGGGCAATCGCCACCCGCTGCTTCTCGCCACCGGACAGTTTTAATCCGCGCTCGCCGACCATTGAGCGATAGCCGTCGGGCAGCCGCTCGATGAACGGTCCGATCTGGGCCAGTTCTGCCGCCTTGCGCACATCCTCCTCGCTGGCGCCGACGCGGCCGTAGCGGATATTGTAGGCGATGGTGTCGTTAAACAGCACCGTGTCCTGCGGCACCATGCCGATGGCAGCGCGCAAGCTCTCCTGCGTCACGTCGCGAATGTCCTGGCCGTCGATCAGAATCTGGCCGCGCTGGATGTCGTAGAAGCGAAACAAGAGCCGCGAAATGGTCGACTTGCCGGCTCCGGAGGGGCCGACGATGGCCACCGTCTTGCCAGCTGGCACCTCGAAGCTGATGCCCTTCAGGATCTTGCGGTTCGGGTCGTAGGAAAAATGTACGTCGCGGAACTCGACCCTGCCGGCATCGACGACCAGCGGATTGGCGCCCGGCCGATCGACGATCTCACGCTTGACGTCGAGCAGATCGAACATGTTTTCGATGTCGGTCAGGCCCTGGCGAATTTCGCGGTAGATCATGCCGATGAAATTCAGCGGCACCGAAAGCTGCATGAGCATGGCGTTGACGAAGACGAAATCGCCGACGCTCTGTGTGCCCGCCTTCACCTCGAGCGCCGACATCACCATGACGACGGTCATGCCGATACCGAAGATCACACCTTGGCCGAAGTTCAGCCAGCCAAGCGAGGTCCAGGTCCTGGTCGCCGCCAACTCGTAGCGCGCCGTGGACCGGTCGAACCGCTCGGCCTCCATGGTTTCGTTATTGAAATATTTGACTGTTTCGTAGTTGAGCAGCGAGTCGATCGCCTTCGTGCTGGCTTCATTGTCGCTTTCGTTCATCTCACGGCGGATCGAAATACGCCAATCGCTCGCCCTGACGGTGAACCAGACATAGAGCCAGACCGTGACCGCGATCACCAAGACGTATAGCCAGCCATAGGTGACGGCGAAGATGCCGGCGGTGAGCGCGAATTCGACGATTGTCGGCGCCGTCGCCAGCATGGTGAAGCGGACGATCGTCTCGATGCCCTTGGTGCCGCGCTCAATGACGCGCGACAGTCCGCCGGTGCGCCGTTCGAGGTGGAAGCGCAGCGACAGTTCGTGCATGTGCACGAAGGTGCGGAAGGCGAGCCGGCGCACCGCATGCTGGCCGACCCGTGCAAACAGGGCATCGCGTAACTGGTTGAAGCCGAGCTGCACCAGCCGCACCGCATTGTAGGCGACGACCAGCATGACCGGCGCCAGCAGCAGGGCCGGCAGCGGCGGCGGCGATTTGCTATCGCCGGCCAGTGCGTCGGTCGCCCATTTGAAGAAATAGGGTCCGGCCACCAGGGTCAGCTTGGCGACAACCAGCAGTACGGTGGCCCATACCACTCGGGCCCTCAGGTCGGCGCGGTCGGCCGGCCACATATAGGGCCAGAGATTGCGCAACGTTCTGACGGTCGAGCCGGAATCTGCGGAAACGGTTTTCTCGGCCATTCTTGTTTACCTTATGATTTTAGCGGCCGGAGCAGCAGGAATCGACCAGCGCGGCCAGCGATGCCGAAACATCGGCGAGCGCGGCGCGGTCGAGCTCATAGCGGGAGCGCTGGCGGTCAGGCTCGAAGCGGATCAGCCCGGCCTCGACCAGGATCTTCAAATGCTGGGAAACGGTGGACTGCGCCAGGTCGAGATGCTCGACGACCTCGCGACAGCAGCAGGAACGGGTTGCGGAAAGGTGTTTGAGAATTTCGATCCGCGCTGGATGCGAAAGGGCCGCGAGCCGGACAGCGACAGCGCGGCTATCCGGCATGCAGTTGGCCGGCGTGCAGTTGGCCGGCGGGCGTTCATCTGCCGCGCGGCTTCGGTCCGTTACGAGGGGGGATTCGGTCATCGTCCATCGGCGATAAACGATGACTGGCCCTGCCGCAAGCTATCCTGATGGGCAGAACGGCTATTCGGCCTTGACTGGCGCCGTCGTCATCTGGTCGCCCATTGCCTTGAGATCGGCGGGCTCGCCTTCCTTCGATTTCTCCGGCACCTTGAACACCTGCCCCGGCCAGATTCGGTTCGGATTGCTGATCTGGTCCTGGTTGGCGAGATAGATGGTCGAGTAGCGCATGCCCTGGCCATAGACCCGCCGCGAAATCCGCCACAGCGTGTCATGGCGGCGGATGATGACTGCGCCATCGGCATGTTCGAGCTTTGGCGCCACGGCCTCGGGCGTTTCGCCCGGAGGCGTTGCGACAGCCGTTTCGGCCGGGGCCTCGGTTGCAGGAGTGGGGACAGTTGCGGGCGTTTCGGTGGCCGTTGCCGGTGCGCCTTCGGTCGCCGGAGCATTCGGCTCGGCTGGTTTTATCCCGGCAGGCTTCTGCTCGGCCGGCGCCACGGCCGCAACCGCCTCACCAGGCTCGCGCTCGAACGGCACAGCCGCACGGGCAACCACCGTCACGCCGTCGGCATCGAGCGCATCGACGTGGATGGTGTAGGTGCCGACCGGGATGTCGCGTGTCGCTTCGACCAGGAAGTGGCGGTCGGGCGAGGTCTTCGCGTCACCGAGCAGGATATCGTTGGCATACGCACGCACCTTGCGGCCGGGATCGGCGACGCCGGCAACGAAAATCTTGTTGCCGTCGATTTCGACAGCTTCGACGACGATCTTCCGCTCCGCCGCGGAAGTAGCGGGCGCTGCCGGTGTGGCGGGCGCTGCCGGAGCCGGCGCGGCTTCAACAGCGGCCGGCGCGGCAGGAGCAGACGCTGCTGGAACGTCAGCCGCCGGGGCGGCTGGCGCCGGCGCTGCGGCAGCCGGCAATTCGATGCCCGTGGCGGGTGGCTGAACGGCCGCCTGTTCGCCGACAGGCGGCGAGGCGTCAGATTTCGCCTGAGGGGCCGGAACAGTGAGCAGTTCGGACGGCTTGCCCGGCTCCTCGACCATTGCCAGCACCTGGCCGGTGGAATTCTGGGGGATCGAAACGACGGCGGTCTGCGCCGAGGCGGTCACGACATTGCCAGCCGTCGAGCGCAGTGTGATCGTGTAGTCGCCGGGCTTCAGCGGATCGTCGAGAATAATGGCAAAGGCGCCGTCGGGACCGGCGACCGTCGAGCCGAGCACAGCCGAACCGTTGAGAATCTCGACCTTGGCGTTGGGCGCCGCATTGCCGGCGACGACGATCGAGCCGTTGCTTTCGACGCGCACGATGTCGAAGGTCGGCACGATTGCACCTGCTGTGGCCGGCGCGGCGGGCGCTGCCGCATCGGTGGACGCGGCAGACGCAGGCGGCAGCCGGTCCTCGGTCGCCGGAGCGGCCGGTTTCGAAGCCGGCGGCGTCAGCGCCGCGACCTCCGCAGGCCGGGTAGAATTGAGATACGGGTCGAGTGCGCCCGATACATAGGCGGTTCCCGCTGCTGCGACAGAGCCGCCAGCCGCGAACAAAAACGCCTTCAATGGATTAATTGCCATGTTTCCCTGCCCCTTAGCCACCTAATTTCGGTCTAGCCTGTTTTGCCAAAGCCGACAAGAAAAAGCCCGCCCCGGGGCTTGACCATGCCTATAGTCCCTATCACCAATCATAACATGAACACGATTCGATCTGTCTGCGTCTATTGCGGCTCGTCCCCGGGCCGAGATGAGACCTATATCAAGGCCGGACACCTGCTTGGCCGCTCGATCGGCAAGTCCGGCCTGCGTCTGATTTATGGCGGCGGCACTAAAGGGATCATGGGTGCCGTCGCTGAAGGGGCATTAAAGGCCGGTGGCAAGGTAACCGGCATAATTCCACGCTTTCTGATCAACCGGGAGGCGACCGAAACCGCGCTTAACCGGCTCGACGAGCTCGTCATCACCGACAACATGCACGAGCGCAAGCACAGGATGTTTGAGAAATCCGACGCCTTTGTGGCGTTGCCCGGCGGCATCGGCACGGTCGAGGAGATCGTCGAGATCATGACTTGGGCGCAGCTCGGCCATCACCGCAAGCCGATCGTCTTCGGCAACGTCGGAGGGTTCTGGGATCCGATGCTGGCGTTGCTCGACCACATGGCAACGGAGGGCTTCATCCACACGGCGCAACGGGTCAAGCCGCTGGTGGTCGAGGATCCGGAAGCAATCGTCGCCGCTATCATGGTGGCGGGATCCTCCGTCGATGCACCGACGGAGGGTGTGCAGTCGGTGATTGATAAGATGTAGAGTGAATGGTGAATGGTGAATGGTGAATGGTGAATGGTGAATGGTGAATGGTGAATGGTGAAGTAGAAGACTTTCCAAACCGGCGCCTGTCCATTCACTATTCACTATTCACTCCTTGCCTACTGCCTTCCTCAAGTCTCCGATGACCGCACGCTTGTCCTGACGCCGCCAGGCGAGATGGATCGAGACGGTGCGTTCAAACCACGGCAGATCGCGAAACACGGTCTGAGGCGGCGCGGCACTCCGCAGGCTGGCCTGCACCGTCGCCAGCCCAAGCCCGGCGCTGACCAGGCCCAACGACGTCAACGGATCGGTCGTCTCATAGGCAATGTCGGGCAGGAAGCCCGCCTTCGCGCAGGCGGCGAGAAATTGGCTGCGGTTGGTGTCGTCAGGCTGGCGCACCACCGTGATCCAGGTGCGTCCGTCCAGTTGCTGCGGCAGTATCTCCGCGATTTCTGCCAATGGATCGCCTTCCGGCATCGCCAGAACCAGCGGCTCGCGCATAATGAGCATGGCGGCGATGTCGGGATCGTCGGCAGGAGGAGGCGTGTAGACGAGGCCCAGATCGAGCGATCGTTCGCGCAGCGCTTCGATCTGGGCGGCGGAACGCTGATCCTTCAGTTGAAGATGAAATTCGGGCCGGTCGCGGCGAAACTGGCGCAGCATCCGAGCGACAAGCCCGGCATGGACCGCACCTTCCACATAACCGATGGCGAGACGGCCGACCGTACCGCTGGCGAGATTGCGGCCGAGCTCCTCCAGCCGTCTTGCATGGGCCAGCAGCGCACGCGCCTCGGCAAGAAAAGCGCGGCCCTCGGCATTGAGATGAACACGCTGCCTCGCCCTCTCGAACAGTGCGACGCCCAGCTGCTCCTCCAGCTGAATGATCTGACGGCTGAGCGGCGACTGCGAGATGTGCAGCAATTCGGCGGCACGCCCGACGTTGCCGGTTTCGGCCACCGTGATGAAATAGCGAAGCTGGCGCAGGTCGAACATTGTTGCTTCGATGCTCAAGTCCCGTGAGGTCTCAAATTTAGCCTAATCAGTCTTGGACTGTCTGGCCAGCAGAAGCGAATATTTCCGCCATTCCAACGGCCAACATCAGGAGATTCCGATGCAGTTCTTTGCCCTTCTAGCGCGCAACACCGAAAAGTTCACCGACGCCGATTTCGCGCCGCTGCTGCCTGGCGAGGCCGAGCAGCGCCGCACGGTCTATGCCGAAGGCGCCGTGCGTCAGGTGTGGAATCGGGGCGACATTCCCGGCAGCGGCATGATGTTCGAAGCCGGCAGCGATGCCGACGTGCGCCACCATCTTGCAACTTTGCCGCTGGTCAAGGCCGGCATGATGGATATTGCCGCCGTCGTGCCGCTGCAGCCATATCCCGGCTTCGGGCCGAAGCGCTGAGCGCTCGTGAAAGACGCGGCTGCCGGCATTAAGACCGGCCAGCCGCCTTTCTTCGTTACGCGGCGCGAGCTGATGCGGAAACGGTCTTGCGCGCCGAAGAAAACATCGACCAGGAGTACATCGCCAGTGCCGCCCAGATCAGCCCGAAGGCTATGGCCTGAACACTGCCGAAGGGTTCGCCGAAAATCAGCACCGCGATCAAAAAGACGATCGTCGGCGCGATATATTGCATGATGCCGATGGTGGAGAGGCGCAGCAGCCTGGCGCCGAACGCAAACAACAGCAGAGGCACGGCGGTGACCGGACCGCAGCCGATCAGCAAGGCGGTGTCGTTCAGCGAGCTGGAGACGAAATGATCCTGTCCTGTGGCGATCAGGAAGATGATGTAGCCGAGTGCCGGCACCGACAGCAGCAGCACTTCAAGCAGGAAGCCCTGGCTCGGGCCGATTGGCAGCGTCTTGCGGAAGAAGCCATAGGCGGCAAAGGAAAAGGCCAGCACCAGCGACACCCAGGGCAGTTTGCCGGCGTCGATGGTCAGCACCGCGACCGCGATTGCCGCCAGCACCACCGCCGCGATCTGCAGGCGGTCGAGCCGCTCGCCGAGGAGCAGCGCGCCGACAACGACGCTGACCAGCGGGTTGATGTAGTAGCCGAGCGCGGTCTCGATGGTGCGGTCGACCGCGATCGCCCAGACATAGATGCCCCAGTTGACCGAGATCAGCGCCGCCGTCAGCACCGCCATCGAAATGATGCGCGGCGAACGAACTGCCGCTTTGAAATCGGCAGTACGACCGGCCCAGACCAGGACAGCGGCCGCGATCGGCACCGACCAGACGATGCGGTGGGCGATAACTTCGGCCAGCGGCAGATGCGCGACAGCCTTCATGTAGAAGGGCAGCAGCCCCCAAAGCAAGTAGGCGCCGAGCGCCAGCAGGAAGCCGCGACGAGCTTTGGTATCGGCATCGATTTGAAGTGCTTGGGTAGCCATGGCCCAAGGCTATGCGCCAGCGGCTTGCCCAAAACCATCGCAAATTGCTGATGGATCAATGGAGTCTTGCTGATGGTTCAACACGACCGCTAAACGTCGAACAATTGCCGCTGTCTGCGAGAGTGATTGCAGGCCCGGCACGACACGGTCTCAAGGCGGAGCAGGCTTCTCCTTGAGTTCGAAAAAGACGTTGTCGGGCGAACCTTCATCGTGCCTAAAGCCCGTCAGTTCCGCCGCAAGATCGAGGGGAAGGTCAAAAACAAGATCGACCTCTGTACCTTTGCTATCTTCTTCATCCTGCTTTGAAAAACACTGTTGCTTCAGCGCTTCGAAAGACGCGGGGAGATCACCCGTGACATGCAAGTCCCGCACGGTCTTGTCGCCGCTGTGCCAGACTTTCCAGATGTTCCTTCCGTCGCGCCAGAGCTCGGCGCGCGCGAACATTACATGCTCGTCTATGTGCGCGATCACGATTTCCCGCTCTTGCGAAATCGCGGCCAGATATTGCTGAGGCGGGTTCGGAAAGCTGCAGGGATCGAGGATGATGATCGCCCAGTTCTTTTCGCTGGCATAGGCGTTCACAGGCGCTTCGAAAATCTCCGATGGATCGCCAATCTCGCGCCCGAACAACGCCGCAGCTTCCTTTATCCCGTAACCGCGAAAGCCCAGCCAGCTTATCGAAAAGCCCATTTCTTACTCCGCCGCCGCCAAGCCCGCCATGTCGCGGTTCTTCATCAGCTTATAGACGATCGAATCCATCAGCGCCTGGAAGGAAGCGTCGATGATGTTTTCGGAGACGCCGACCGTCCACCAGCGCGCACCGGTGCCGTCATGCGATTCAATCAGCACGCGGGTGATCGCCTCGGTGCCGCCGTTGAGGATACGCACCTTGAAGTCGGCCAGTTCGAGATCGGCGATCTCGCTCTGGAATTTGCCGAGATCCTTGCGCAGCGCAATGTCGAGCGCGTTGACCGGGCCGTGGCCTTCGGCCACCGACATCTTCTCCTCGCCCTCGACCAGCACTTTCACGATCGCCTCCGAGACCGTCTTCAGCTGGCCGTTGGCGTCGAACCGGCGCTCGACCATGCAGCGGAAAGAAGTGACGCGGAAGAATTCCGGCAGGCCGTGCAGCATCTTGCGCGCCAAAAGCTCAAAGCTGGCGTCGGCACCTTCGTAGGCATAGCCCTCGGCCTCGCGCTCCTTGACCACGGCGATCAGCGCGTCGAGGCGATGGTCGTCCCGGGGCATGTCGATGCCACGCCGTTTCAGCTCAGCCAGGAAATTGGCCTTGCCGCCCTGGTCCGAAACCATGACGCGGCGGCGGTTGCCGACGGTCTCTGGCGGCACATGCTCGTAGGTCGCCGGCTCCTTTGCCAGCGCCGAGGCATGGATGCCGGCCTTGGTAGCAAAAGCGGAGGCGCCGACATAGGGCGCCTGCGCTTCGGGCGCACGGTTCAGCAACTCGTCGAAGGCGCGGGACAGGCGCGATATACCGGTCAACGCCTCTGCCGAAATGCCTGTAGCAAAACGGTGGGAAAAGGCCGGCTTCAACGCCAATGTCGGCACGATCGAAATCAGGTTGGCGTTGCCGCAGCGCTCGCCGATGCCATTCAGCGTGCCCTGGATCTGGCGGACGCCGGCCTCCACGGCGGCAAGCGAATTCGCCACCGCCTGGCCGGTGTCATCATGGGCGTGGATGCCGAGATGGTCGCCCGGTATGCCAGCGGCGATCACCTTTTCGACGATGGCGCGCACCTCGGAGGGCTGCGTGCCGCCATTGGTGTCGCACAGCACCACCCAGCGCGCGCCGGCATCGTAGGCCGTCCTGGCGCAGGCCAGCGCATAATCGGGGTTGGCCTTGAAGCCGTCGAAGAAATGCTCGCAGTCGACCATCGCCTCCTTGCCAGTAGTGAGCGCCGCCTCGACCGAGGCCTTGATCGCCTCGAGGTTCTCCTCATTGGTGCAGCCGAGCGCGACGCGGACATGGTAGTCCCAACTCTTGGCGACGAAACAGATGGCGTCCGACTTCGACTGGACCAGCGCGGCAAGCCCAGGATCGTTCGAGATCGACACTCCTGCCCGTTTGGTCATGCCAAAGGCAACGAACTTGGCATCGGCCGTGCGACGCTCGGCAAAGAAGGCGGTGTCGGTTGGATTGGCGCCGGGGTAGCCACCCTCGACGTAGTCGATGCCGAACTCGTCGAGCAGCTTGGCGATGGCGATCTTGTCCTCGACGGAGAAGTCGATACCCGGCGTCTGCTGACCATCGCGCAGCGTGGTGTCGAACAGATAAAGGCGCTCGCGAGCCATGGTCATTTCCCGGCAAACATGTCCGTTGCGCGGATCAGCCTGTCGAGGATGCCCGGCTCCGAATAGGCGTGGCCGGCGCCTTCGATCAGATGGAAATCCGCTTTCGGCCATGCCTTGTGCAGCGCCCAGGCGTAGCACGCCGGGCACGGCATGTCGTAGCGGCCGTGAACGATGGTACCCGGGATATCCTTAAGCTTCCATGCATCGCGCAGCAGCTGTCCCTCTTCCAGCCAGCCGGCATGGACGAAATAGTGGTTCTCGATGCGGGCGAAAGCCAAGGCATAATCATCCTGGCCGAAGGGACCGCTGGTTTCCGGTTCCGGCAGCAGCGTGATCGTCTCGCCCTCCCACAGGCTCCAGGCGCGGGCGGCCTCGACCTGCGCCACAGGATCGCTGCCGACCAGCCGTTTGCGGTAGGCGGCCATCATGTCGCCGCGCTCGGCCTCCGGGATCGGCGCCAGAAACCGCTCCCACTTGTCGGGGAACATCTCCGACACGCCGAACTGGTAGTACCATTCGAGTTCGGCGCGGGTCAGCGTGTAGATGCCGCGCACGACCAGTTCGCTGACCCGCTCGGGGTGGGTCTCGGCAAAGGCCAGCGCCAGCGTCGAACCCCACGAACCGCCGAACACCAGCCATTTGTCGAAGCCGCACATTTTTCGCAGGCGCTCGATGTCGGCGACCAGGTGCCAGGTGGTGTTGGCTTCAAGCGAGGCATTAGGCGTCGATTTTCCGCAGCCGCGCTGGTCGAACAGGATGACATCGTACAGCTTCGGATCGAACAGCCGCCGGTGCTTTGGCGAAATGGTGCCGCCCGGCCCGCCATGCAGGAAGACAGCCGGCTTGGCCCCTCTGGTGCCGGAGCGCTCCCAATAGACCTGATGGCCATCGCCAACGTCGAGCATGCCGGACTCTAAAGCCTCGATCTCGGGATAGAGGGTACGGAATTCGCTGCTCATAATTTCAGGCCCTGCTGCGGCCAGTTGGCCGTCTCGTGATCGGGATGCTGGAAGGAGATGATGGATTCCTGTCGCGCGTAGAAATCCGGGTCGTCATGGATCGGCGCGTCGAAGATCGTCTCGACCCAAGGCAGCCTGGCGGCGTAGTTAACCTGGATCTGCGGCGCCAGATCGGAACGGTCGTCGAAGGCGCCGATGGCGATCTCCAGCGCGCCGGGCTGGCGGTAGGTCAGCGGTGTGCCGCAGCGGGCGCAGAAGCCGCGATCGATGTTGACCGACGACTGAAAGTAACTCGGCTCCTCGCGCACCCATTCGACGCCGTCGCTCGGCACTGTCACCAGCGCGCCGAAAAACGACCCGAACTGTTTCTGGCACATGCGGCAATGACAAATGGACGGGCGGCCGAGCGCCCCGTGGATGCGAAAGCGCACGGCGCCGCACTGGCAGCCGCCGGTACGAACGGTTTCGGTCATGATTTTTCCTCCGGCGGCCATTGTTCGGTGTCGTGGTCGGGATGTTGGTAGGAGACGAGATCGGCGAGATAGGAGGCCGACGAGACGTCGGCCATCGTTTCCTCACCTGGCAATTCGTGGACGTGATCCACGTACGGGAGCTTGGCTTCGACACCCCATTGGATGGTCGGCGCAATCTCCTCGGGGTGGTCGAATGTGGCGATGGCGAGGGCCACCCCGTCGGGCGCTTCGAAGGTCAGCGGCGTGCCGCATTCGGCACAGAAACCGCGCAAAGCCGCGTTGGACGAGCGGAAGCGTTTGGGCTCACCGCGCGTCCAGTCCAGCCTTGCGCCGCGCACCGAGACCAGCGGCAGGTAGAAATTGCCGCTCGCCTTCTGGCACATGCGGCAATGGCATACGGAAGCATCGCCGAGAGCTCCTTCGACGCGGAAGCGCACCGCGCCGCACTGGCAGCCGCCTGTATAGACTGGTCTGTTGTCGAGGCTCATCGCGCACTACTCCGGGGCATGGCAAACCGCCTCGACATTGTTGCCGTCGGGATCGAAAACAAAAGCGCCATAATAGTTCGGATGGTAGTGCGGGCGCAGGCCCGGCCGGCCATTGTCCTTGCCGCCGGCGGCAATCGCCGCGGCGTGAAAGGCATCGACCTCGGCGCGGCTGCGAGCCGTGAACGCGACATGCTGATGATCCTTCGGCTTGTCCTTGCCGGCATGCAGCCAAAACACCGGCCGGTCGCGGCCGTAGCCGCCGACCTTGGCGCCGCCGGTATATTCCTGCGGCACCATGTAGAGCAGCGCGGCGCCGAGCGGCGCCATCGCCTTGTCGTAAAAAGCCTTCGACGCGTCGAAATCCGAAACGGTGATGCCGAGATGATCGATCATCTTTTTACCTCCCAGGTGGTGATGCGTTCGCCGGTGACGGGGTCCTTGCCGTCCTTCAACTGGATGCCTTGCGTCAGCAACTCGTCGCGGATGCGGTCGGCCTCGGCCCAGTTCTTTGCGGCGATCAGCGCGAGGCGTTTGGCGATCGCCTTGGCAATGGCGTCTTCATCCACCTTGGCTGTTGCGATGTCGAAGCCGAGGAACAGAAGCGATGCCTTCAGTGAAGCGGCAGCATCGTTGTCTTCGGCGGCTGCGTTGCCGCTACCTGCGTTGAAATCAACAGCATCACCAGCCAACTGCGTCAGCAACTGGAATGCGGCGTAGGTGGCAAGGTCATCCGACAGCGCTTCGATCACATCCGCCGGCACCGGCTTTGCCGTCGGCGGCGCCAGATCGGCCGCCCGCTTCCATTTGCGCAGCGTATTCTCCGCCTCTTCCAGCTTGCGCACGGAGAAGTCGATCGGCTCGCGATAGTGCGTCATCAGCATCGCCAGCCTGAGCACCTCGCCCGGCCATTTGCGGCCGCCAAAGGTATCCGTCTCCAGCAATTCGGTGATCGAATAGAAATTGCCCAGGCTCTTGGACATCTTCTGGCCCTCGACCTGCAGGAAACCGTTGTGCATCCAAACCTTGGCCATCGTTTCGGTGCCGTGGGCGCAACGCGATTGCGCGATCTCGTTCTCGTGGTGCGGAAAGATCAGGTCGAGACCACCGCCATGGATATCGAACACCTCGCCGAGATAGGCGGCCGACATCGCCGAGCACTCGATGTGCCAGCCCGGCCGACCCCTGCCCCACGGGCTGTCCCAGCCCGGCTCCTCGGGCGAAGACAATTTCCACAGCACGAAATCCTGCGGGTTCTTCTTGTGCTCATCGACGGCGACGCGGGCGCCGGCCTGCTGCTCATCGAGATTGCGCTTCGACAACTGCCCATAATCCGGCATGGAAGCGGTGTCGAACAAGACTTCTCCAGCCGCGACATAGGCATGGCCGCGTTCGATCAAGCGTTGAATCAAGAAGATCATGTCGACCTTGCCGTCGGGCCTGGGCTCGACGAACTCGGTGGCGCGCGGCTCGACCGTCGGTTCCAGGCAACCGAGCGCCGCGACGTCCTTGTGGAACTGACCGGCGGTCTTTTCGGTGACCCGCCTGATCGCTTCGTTCAGCGACAGCTTGCCCGATGCAATTTCGCCGCCGAAATCGCGCAGCGCGCGAGCGTTGATCTTGTCGTCGACGTCCGTAATGTTGCGGACGTAAGTGACGTGCGCTTGCCCGTAGAGATGGCGCAGCAAGCGGAACAGCACGTCGAAGACGATCACCGGCCGCGCATTGCCGATATGGGCGAAGTCATAGACCGTCGGGCCGCAGACATACATGCGCACGTTGCGCGGATCGATCGGGAAGAAATCCTCCTTGCTCCGCGTTAGCGTGTTGTAGAGGCGCAGGCTCTTCGATGCGTCAGACATACGTGCGTTCCCGGTGCGTTACTTTGGCATGACCTTTTGGGATCGTGCTCTGGATGGAGTCGGTTACGCCGAGGCGCAAATCGGCTCCAGCCTGCTGGCCGGGGCGTTTGTCCAATCTGGGAGGAGATGAGGCGAAAACGTCCAGGACCAGCGCGAGGCTAGCCAATAATGCAAATGCCACAAATGGCGAAAGACGTTCTCATGGCCGGCTTTATCGCCTTGCCCGGTGTTGCCGTCAAGTCGCTACCTTCGCCAAAAATATCGTTGGCTCACAGGAATTGAGCCACTGAAACATTTTATTAAACAGGTCGGCACTGTGATGAAACATTCGCCGGCTAGATCAGCAAGCGTCACGATTTGGTCGGATTCGGCCAGCAAACGCAGACAAGAAGACGTTACCAGGGAAGAGAACAATGCCTAAGCAAGAATCCAACCGCGCCAAGCAACCGGCGCTCGCCAGCCATTACCGGGCGATCGGCCCGGCAGCAATCGTCGCAGCTCTTCTGCACACCGCGAAGAAGAAGAAGCCGGCGCAAAAAATCGTTTCGCCGCGCGCTGCCTGAGAATGCCGTCGGGAAAGATTGAGGCGCTCACGGCGAACCAGTAATAGTAGCTTTTGCTAAAATAAACTCATCTGACTGTCGTTCGCGCCGGACTTCCGGCGCTTGACCTTGTCGGGCTCAAGCTCGACGACGCCCTTCTCCTGAATCTCCGGCCCGGTATTGGCGACCTTGTTGACGAGGTCGGAAATCGGGATCGCTTCGAAGAAATCGAGCTGGGCGGGTCTCAGCAGATCGGCCACGTCGCGCGGCTCGAGCGTGCGGCAATCCAGCCAGCGCGCGAAATCTTCGGGATGGATCACCACCGGCATGCGGTCGTGGATATGGGCAGTGCCGGCATTGGCGTGGGCGGTCAGAATGGCGCCGGTGTCCATTTCCGAGCCGCCCGGCTCGGCATAGGTCTCAATCAGCCCGGCGAAGGCGACAAGCCCGCCACCCCTTGGCCGCACCCAATAGGGCTGCCCTCTTCTGCCACCGGTTTGGTGCCATTCGTAGAATCCCGAAGCCGGTACCAGGGCGCGCCGATGGCGCATGGCAGCGCGAAACGACGCCTTTTCCGAAGCCCCCTCAGAACGCGCGTTGAACAGCAGCGGGAAGTTACGCGTATCCTTGACCCAGGCCGGGATCAGGCCCCAGCGCACCAGCATCGAGCGGCGGTCGGGCAGGTTCGAGCCCGGCGCCTGTGGCAATCCGGCGAACGCCATCAGCACCGGCTGCATCGGCGCGATGTTGTAGCGGGCCGGAAACTCCTCAAGTTCCGCTAGGCTGAGAAAGGCGGCGGTCTGGTCCGGAGTGGCCGTCAAAGCAAAGCGTCCGCACATGAATTCAGCTCTCGAATTGGTGGCATGTGAAAGTGGCCATGGAACCCGCCTTTCGCAACCGCTAAAGCTGTTCGCCGACGGCCGGTCCACAACGGGCTATGCCAATCGAGCGATCCGAAGCCATGGAAGCACGCAAGATCATTCCGGCAGTCTCGGTCTGCGTCGTGCGCGAGAACACGGTGCTGCTGGTCAAGCGGGCCAGGCCGCCCTCGCAAGGCCTCCTTGCCTTTCCCGGCGGCAAGGTCGAAGCCGGCGAGACGCTGGAACAGGCAGCACGGCGCGAATTGCTGGAAGAGACCGGATTGCAGGCGCGCAGCTACCGGCCGCTGCGGGAAATCCACATCGACGGCAGCGGCGACGGGCATCCGGTCGACTACTGGCTGACGGTGTTTGGGGCCGAGTATGCTGGCGGCGAGGCGGTGGCCAGCGACGATGCCGAGACCGCGGCTTTCTATACGCTGGCCGAAATGACAGCGATGCCGCTCGCCGATGCAGTGTTTGAAATTGCCGACGATCTACTCGGTCCCGACAAAGACGGCGAGATCTGAGCCAAAGAATCGCCTTGCAGGCGACAAATTGTTTCAGCACAAGGACCCATGAGCCGCACGTCTTCGTTTCTCGCCGCATGCCTCGCCGTCAGTGTGGTTGTCGGTGCGCGCCCGGCGATTACCGCCGAAGCACCGTTCGAGCCCGGGCTGATGCGGCTGGCGGAAGTGCTCGGCTCGCTGCATTTCCTGCGTAATCTGTGTGGCGAGAAGGGCGATCGGTGGCGAGCCGAGATGGAAAAACTGATCGCATCGGAAAATCCGAACCCGGAGCGGCGCGCCCGCTTCATCGCCAGCTTCAACCGCGGCTACCGGTCGTTCGGCGGTACTTATACGCAATGCACCGCCTCGGCGACGGAAGCCATCAGCCGCTACATGAAGGAAGGCGAGACGCTGTCTCGCGACATCGCCTCGCGCTACGGAAACTGACGGCGGCAGCCGCTTTGCGGAAAAGCCGCCGCATCAAGGGTCGGCGCCGTTGCGGCGGACGCGCTCGACGCTTCTCCGCTTGCCTCGAGTGAGGTCTTGATGCAAACCTGATGTTGCACTTTTGCAACTATGTTAACGAAACGTTAGCGCGCAGATGTGAAATTAACTCAAACTGAAGGTTTCCGTCCCCTTGGCCTGCCTAATCGGCTAAGTTTGAAACGGATCGGACGCAGGTTTGCTGGACGCGACGGAATTTGTAGACGACGACCAAAAAAATGTCGCATTTACAAATACTTACTGCGCCTGCGTGTAAAAGGGACAACTCAAGCTTGATCCCTGTCCAACGGATCACCGCTTGAAAGGGTGGACATCGCAATGGAACATGGCGTCAACGACATCGACGCGCTGGTCAGGGAAGAAAAGCGCCTGACCGCCGTGGAAAGCCACAGCGAAGCCTGGGCAGAAGGATTGTCGGCCGGGATCGAGCCGGAAATCATCGCCGAGGCAGCCCTCGAAACGGCATTCGGCGAAATGCTGCGCACCAATGGCGAGACCTCGGCGCTTGCCCTGCTCGATCGTATGCGTGAAAAGGTGATTGCCGGGGCCTTCGAGCCCGAAAGACTGCGTCACTGACCCCCGTTCTTTGACGACGGCGCGCCGCCGGACATCGTGTCCGGGCACATGGATGGGCTGGAACCAGGGAGTAGCAGGCGGTGAATTTTTCGATATCAGGCAAGCCGCGCGGCCTGGTCCTCAGCATTTGGTTCACCACTTCCTGCGCCATGATTCCTTCTGCACTGTTTCTTGCGAGCAGTCCCTCTCAAGCCCTCAGCGAGATCAAGCGCGAAGACCTTCCCTCACCGGTCACGCCGCCGCCCGACGCTGACATGTCGCCGCCCGGAAGTACCGTGCCGATGCCCGGCCCGCTCGGCACGACGCCACCACCGGCCAGCCAGCCGACGCCATCCGACGAGCCGGAACAAACCGAACCGAAAGGGCCGGCCAACGATGGCGGCATGGCCAATCCGCATGTCGATCCGGACGCGCCCGTGCCCGAAGTCGTCTACGACCTGGCCAAGTTGCCGGAACCGGTCAGGCGCATGCACGATCTGATAGTCGAGGCCTGCAAAAGCGGCGACATCGAAAAACTTCGACCGCTGATCGGCAAGGGCGACATGATGACCCAGTTGTCGCTGGGTGACATCGAGGGCGACCCGATCGCCTTCCTGAAGGGCCTTTCGGGCGATACGGAAGGCCAGGAGATTCTCGCCATCCTGGAAGAAGTGCTCAGTGCCGGTTTTGTCCATGTCGATGCCGGCACGCCGCAGGATCTCTATGTCTGGCCCTATTTCTTCGCCCTGCCACTGGACAAGCTCGACGCCAGACAACGGGTCGAGCTGTTCAAGATCGTCACCGCCAGCGACTATGACGACATGAAGCAGTTCGGTGCCTACATTTTCTACCGCGTCGGCATCACGCCGACCGGACAATGGACGTTCTTCGTCGCCGGCGACTAGCGCGCCAGCGCCTCGGAAAATTCCACCGCCCTGCCCTGGCTTGGCGTGACGATCTCGCCTTCCCACATCACGCGCCGGCCGCGCACGATGGTGCCGACGGGCCAGCCGGTCACCTGCCTACCGTCATAAGGCGTCCAGCCGGCCTTGGAGCCTTGCTGGGCGTTGGCGATGGTGTCGCGGCGCTTCAGATCGACGATGGTCAGATCGGCATCGTAGCCGGCGGCAATACGGCCTTTCCTGGCGATGCCGAAAATACGCTGCGGGCCGTGGCTGGTCAGGTCGACAAAGCGCTGCAACGTCAGCCGGCCGGCGTTGACATGATCCAACATGATCGGCACCAACGTCTGCACCCCGGTCATGCCGGACGGCGACGCCGGATAAGGCTTTGCCTTCTCGGCCAGCGTGTGCGGCGCATGGTCGGAGCCGAGCACATCAACGATGCCTTGCGCAACGCCGTACCAGACCCCGTCGCGATGGCGCGTGGCGCGCACCGGCGGGTTCATCTGGATCAGGGTGCCCAACTGCGCATAATCATCGGCGCTCAGCGTCAGATGATGCGGCGTCGCCTCGCAGGTCGCGACATCCTTGTGCTGTTCGAGGAAGCCTATCTCCTCGGCGGTCGAGATGTGCAGCACATGGATCCGGGCGCGGACCTGGCGCGCGATTCGCACAAGGCGCTCCGTGCAGCGCAACGCAGCGATCTCGTCGCGCCACACCGGATGTGAGGACGGATCGCCCGCGATGCGCTCGCCAAGCCGCTCGCGCAGCCGGAACTCGTCCTCGGAGTGAAAGGCGGCGCGGCGGCGTGTGTTCCTCAGGATCGAGGCAACGCCTTCGTCGTCCTCGACCAGCAGGTCGCCGGTGGACGAGCCCATGAAAACTTTTATGCCGGCCGCACCAGGCAGCCGCTCGAGATCGCCAGCGTCTTTTGCATTGTCGCGGGTCCCGCCAACCCAGAAGGCAAAGTCGCAATGCATGCGGCCGGTGGCACGCCGCACCTTGTCGGCAAGGGTTGTCTCACTGGTGGTCAGCGGATTGGTGTTTGGCATCTCGAAGACGGCGGTGACGCCGCCGAGCACCGCTGCCCGCGAGCCCGTCTCCAGATCTTCCTTGTGCTCCAGGCCCGGCTCGCGGAAATGCACCTGGCTGTCGACGACGCCCGGCAGGATGTGCAGCCCACGGCAGTCGATCGTCTCACCGGCCGACGCCTGGCGGAGGTCGCCGATGGCAGCGATGCGCCCACCATTGATACCGACGTCGCGAAAACCCTGGCCGTCGTGATTGACCACGGTGCCGCCTGTCAGGATGAGATCGTAGATGGGGGCCATACGGATCCGGTCTCTTGCGGGGGAAGTGCCAGCGGCTTACGTAATGGCCGATAGTTTTGCAAGATCAGGCTCGTTTTCCCACCATGCCCTTTGCCCCGCTCAGAGATCGCGCACTCGTTTCCGTGTCCGGGCCGGATGCCGAGCACTTTTTACAGAACATCCTGACCACCGACCTCGACGTGCTCGGCAGCAGCGAAGCAAAGCCCGGCGCGCTGCTAACGCCGCAAGGCAAGATCCTTTTCGACTTCCTGATCTCGCGCGCCGGCGAAAATGCTTTCCGACTTGAATGCCGTACCGAGACCGCCGATGATTTCATGCGCCGGCTGACGCTCTACAAATTGCGCGCCAAAGTCGAAATTGCCAAGCTGGATCAGCCGGTTGTGGCCGTCGCATGGGGAAGCGATTCAACCACTTCGCAATTTGAATCAGCACCGTTTGCTGATGCGCGGTTTGTCGATACTGCCGTCAAGCGCTTCTACGATGACACCGCAGATGGCGGCGACCTTGCCGCATGGCAAGCCTTTCGCATCGCCCATGGCATTGCCGAAAGCGGTGCGGACTACCAGCTCGGCGACGCTTTTCCGCATGACGTGTTGCTCGACGAGATCGGCGGTGTCGGCTTCAAGAAAGGCTGCTACGTCGGCCAGGAGGTCGTCTCGCGCATGCAGCATCGCGGCACTGCTAGGCGTCGGGTGTTGATTGTCTCGGCCGAACGCACCCTGCCCACTTCGCGCGCAGAGTTGACCGTGGAGGGGCGACCGGTCGGGCAGCTTGGCTCGACCGCGGCCAGGACAGGCCTTGCCATTGCCCGCATCGACCGGGTCAAGGCAGCGCTCGACGCCGGCCTGCCGATCCTGGCGGAGGACGTCGCCGTGTCGCTCGCTATCCCGTCCTGGGCGAAATTCAGCTTTCCCCGGGAAGCCATCGGCGCGGAGGACGCCTGATGGCTGCCGATCGCGCCGGGGCGCCGCCGCGCGCCTGGCAGCGCATGCTGTCCGGCCGACGGCTCGATCTGCTCGATCCCTCGCCGCTCGACATCGAGATCTCCGATATTGCCCATGGCCTTGCCCGCGTCGCACGCTGGAACGGCCAGACCAGAGGCGAGCACGCCTTTTCTGTCGCCCAGCATTCGCTGCTGGTCGAAACGCTTGTCGGCGAGCTGATGCCGGATGCCGACGCCGACGCGCGGTTGGCGGCGCTGCTGCACGACGCGCCGGAATATGTCATCGGCGACATGATCTCGCCGTTCAAATCCGTGATGGGCGGCAGCTACAGGGATTGCGAGATCAGGCTGCAGCGCGCCATCCATCTGCGCTTTTCACTGCCGGCCGAACTCGACGCGGGACTGCGCAAGGAGATCAAGCGAGCGGATCAGATCGCCGCTTATTTCGAAGCAACGCTGCTTGCGGGTTTTTCGACGGCAGAGGCGACGGAGTTCTTCGGCCGGCCGCGCAGCTTCAATGCCGAGCGCTTCGACGTCACGCCGCGCTCGGTGACTTGGGCGCAGAATGCCTTTCTCAAACGCTTTGCGGCGATCGAAAAGTCGCGACGCCAGACTGCCGTTCCAGCCGGCTGAAAACGGTAAATTAACCGGCAGGGACAACAGTGCCATGGTTAACCATGGTCCATAGGCTTGCCTCATGCCCGTTGCCGGTATCAAGGCTGGTTCGTCCGTCCGCCGACAGAGGGCCAAAGGCGTTGCTCAGCCGCAACCTATTGAAGACGAACTGCGCGAACAGAACGAGCGTTTTTCGGCAGCGGTCGAGAACATGTCGCATGGCCTGTGCATGTTCGATGCCGATGAACGGATGATCATCTGCAACGGGAACTACATCAGTATCTTTCGCCTCGACGCCGAAGTGGTGCGGCCCGGCATCCGGTTTTTCGACATCCTCCAGCACAGCGTGGATATCGGCATCGCCTCGCAAAGCGCTGAGCAACTCTATGCTATCCGCAAGCCCTATATCGACCAGGCAAAACCTTCCACCTATGAGGAAACGCTTGCAGACGGGCGTATCGTCAACATTTCGCACCGGCCGCTGGCGTCAGGCGGTTGGGTATCGATCTACGAGGACATCACCGAGCAACGGCGCGCCGAGCAGGAGTTGAAGGAGCAGCACCGCCGTTTCGACGCGGCACTTGCCAACATGTCGCAAGGCCTTTTGATGTACGATGCGGATGGCAAGCTGATCGTGCGCAACGAACGTTTCCTGGAACTTTATCATGTCAGGCCGGCCGACTTCCCGCTTGGTATGAGCCACCGTGATGCGTTCAAGCGGCTGCTGGAACTGGGCATTTATACAAAGCTCGACCCCGACAGCGAAATCTCGCAAATCGAAGCCTGCCTGCGGGCGGGGAAAACACACGTAACGCATCGCCATCTCGCTGACGGCAGGACGCTGCTGGTTGCGCGCCGGCCGATGAGCGGCGGCGGCTGGGTCGCGACGTTCGACGACGTCACCGAGCGCAGGCGCGTGGAAGAGCGCATGACCCATCTTGCGCACCACGACACACTGACCAACCTGCCCAATCGCTCGATGCTTCGCGAACGGCTCGACCAAGCCCTGAGTGAGACGAGAGACGGATCGCTGGCGATATTCTCGCTCGACCTCGATCACTTCAAGGCGGTCAACGATAGCTGGGGCCACCCCGCCGGCGACTGGCTGCTGAAATGCGTGGCCGAACGGCTGCAACGGTGCCTGCGCAATGAAACGGACGTTGTCGCCCGCTTCGGCGGCGACGAATTCGTCATCATCCAGTTCAATCTCAAAAGCCCGGGCGACGCGGAAAAGCTGGCCAAACGCATCGTCGAGATCATCGGAAAGCCGTTTCGCGACAAAAGACACGACATGCGTGTCGGCATCAGTCTCGGCATTGCGCTGTTTCCGAATGACGGCAAGGACGCCGACACTTTGCTGAAAAATGCCGATATGGCGCTCTATCGGGCAAAGAGCGAAGGGCGCAACCTGTACCGCTTCTTCGAACCAGCCATGGACGCGATGGTGCGGGCACGCCGGGCGCTCGAAATCGATCTCAGGGCAGCGCTGTCGCGCCGGGAATTCGAGCTGGATTTCCAGCCGATCATGAACATCGCCTCCGGCGAAATCGTCGGTGCCGAAGCCTTGATGCGCTGGCGTTCGCCGGTGCGCGGCCTGGTACGGCCGGACGACTTCATTCCGGCCGCCGAGGAGACCGGGCTGATCGTGCCGCTTGGAGAATGGGCGCTGCGAAAAGCCTGCACGACCGCGGCAGGCTGGGCGGCTTGGCGCATCGCCGTCAATGTCTCCGCCGTACAGATCAAAAGCGGTACCTTTGCCCGCAGCGTTATCTCGGCCCTGGCGTTCTCGGGCGTGCCGGCCAACCGGCTTGAACTGGAAATCACCGAAACGGTGCTGATGGACGAGAGCGATCTGGTGCTCAAGACACTCAGGCAGCTACGCGATCTGGGCGTCCGCATCGCGCTGGATGATTTCGGCACCGGCTATTCGTCGCTGGGCTACCTCAGGCGCTTTCCCGTCGACAAGATCAAGATCGATCGCTCTTTCACCCGTGACATCGACAGTCGCGATACCGCGGCGATCGTGCGCACCATCATCGGGCTTGGCGCACAGCTGGGCATCACCGTCACCGCCGAAGGTGTCGAGACCGAAGCGCAGCTTGAATTCCTGCAAAAGGAGGGTTGTGTTGAGGCCCAAGGCTATTTGATCGGGGTGCCGTCAAAGGCGTCGGACATTAATCGGCTGCTGAAGTCGAGCGCGACGATCCGGCAGTCCGGCTAAGTGCGACAGTCTCGCGGAAGCGCGGGCAACCGGCTCCTTGAGATGACGCTCGATCCGTTCCTTGATAGGAGAAGGCGGCATTCAGGTGTGGCGAACCAGGAGGTTCCCAACGGGTCAGAGATGTCCGCTCAATGCCTCCACCATATCCTTGTTCGTCGCCACGGGAACGATCTCGAATTCGACCAGATCCGCCCATTCGATGACCCACCGCTGCAGGAGCGTGACGTCATCGGCCTCCACCAGCAGGAAGCAGCGGCTCATATCCGCTGCGATCCAGCTGTGGTGCACGAGAAGCGCGTCCGGCTTCAGGCGGCCCTGGTCGCGGAAACGGGGTAGATCTCCTTGCGGTCGCAGCCGCGAAAATCCTCGGTTACGAAGAACAGCATCTTTTTCCCCTCAGTTCGGATATTATCGCCCCGGCCGGTCCAGCCGCTCCAGGAACCACTGCGTCAGCCGCACCCAGACCTCGTCTTTTTCGCCGGAGTCTTCCCAGCCGTGGTCGAGGTTGGGGTTGTCGTTGACCTCGATGACGAAGACGCCGTCCCTGGTTTCCTTGAGGTCGACGCCGTAGAGGCCGTCGCCAATGCAGCGCGCCGCGCTCACCGCCGTCTCGACGACATGGGCCGGTGCTTCCTTCAGGGTGAACGTCTTGATGCCGCCCTGGTCGGGCTTGCCGTTGGCCTTATGATTGACGATCTGCCAATGTTTCTTGGCCATCAGATAATGGACGGCGAACAAGGGCTGGCCGCCGAGGACACCGACGCGCCAGTCATATTCCGTCGGAATGAATTTTTGCGCGATCAGGAGGTCGGAATCCTCCAGCCATTCGGTTGCGAGCGTCTTCAACTCTTCAAAGGTGCCGCATTTCTTGACGCCGCGCGAAAACGAGGAGTCCGGGATCTTCAGTACCAGCGGGAAGCCCAGCGTCTGTGCCGCAACTTCCAGGTCCGAAGGGCCGGCTATCATCACCGTCGGCGGCACCGGTACCTTGTTGTAGGTCATCAGCTCGTTGAGATAGACCTTGTTGGTGCAGCGGATCATCGACAGCGGATCGTCGATGACCGGCATGCCTTCCTGCTGGGCGCGGCGGGCAAAGCGGTAGGTATGATTGGAGATCGAGGTGGTCTCGCGGATGAACAGCGCATCGTAGTTGGCGAGCTTGGCCAGATCCCGCTTGGTGATCGGCTCGATTTCGACGCCCATCTTTTCAGCGATCTTGGCCCAGTGGCGCAGCGACGAAATCTCCGACGGCGGCAGTTCCTCATGCGGATCGACCAGCGTGGCGAAAGTGTAGCGCGCCGGCGTGCGGCCCTTGGTGTCGCGCCACTCGCGGTTGGTGTAGGTCTCCAGGCACTGGAGAAAGTGCGTTTCCTCGTCCTCGGTCATCCTGGCCAGGGGATGGAAGCCGATCTTGCGGATCGAGGCCCATTCGGCGCTGTCCCTGATGTGGACCTCGAGTGCCGGGGCACGGAACCAGTCGAACAGAAGTTTTGCGAAGCGGTCCCAGATCCTGGACGGTCCGATGCCGAAGAAGATGCAGACCTTCTGCGGGAAAGCGCCGCCCAGATCCTTGCGGCACTTGTTGAGTGCGAGTTCGAGTTCCGGCAACGCGTGCTCATAGAGCTTGCGTTCTGACAGGTCGATCATCGTTTCGACCGTCGGGATGACCTTATGGCCACGCGAACCCGCGAGCAGCGAGGCATAGTAGCCGCGGCTCTGATAGCCGTAATTGTTCGACAGGTTGATTACCTTCGGCCGCTGACCGCGAAAGAGTGCCGGATGGGCAAGGTAGTCGCGATTGGTGATGATCTTGTGCGGCGTCGCCACTTGGTCGAGATCGTTCTGCCGGCCGGTAAGGATGACCCAGGTCATTGGCTGTCGCGCTTTCCGAGAGTGATGGCGGCGCGCAATCCGTCGCGGCCGAATTGCGCCATGTTCATGAAGATGCCGTAAGGCACGGGAATGTTGGCAGCATCGAGGATCGTCTCCTGCCGCTCGTCCTCGACCCAAGGGTCGTGGATCAGGATATGATCGCCGTCGTCACCGATGGCCAATACCCAGTGCGGAACCTTCTTGCCGAACATCAGGAAGCCGCTGATCAGGACCAGTACCAGTTTTCCCTCTGCGATCGCGGTGCGAATGTCGTCAAGCCCGAATGAACGGTAATTCACCGGGATGCCGTAAAGTTCCGCGCGGCGGCGAAAGTCGACCTGCGCCAGCTCCATCACCCGGCGCTTGTCCTCGCTGCGCACCGACTGCAGGAACAGCGCGCCGTAGAAGGAGACATAGATCTCAGCAGCAAGCCCGCTCTCATAGCCGGCGACGGCCAGCCCGAACGGTTCGCAGCCGCCCGGCCCCGACATCATGAAAACGGTCGTCGCCTCACGCCACAGCCTGATTTCCATAACCGGATCCGGCACGAATCCGGGGTCGAAGTTAGCCATCGCCATCATCAGGCAGCATGGTCCGCAGGTGAATTCGCAAGTCTGCTGATAAAACGGCACTTCGGTGGCGACCGGAATGTCGCCGCGCAAGGTCTTTTCATAGCGCAGCGCAGTGGCGCCATCCTCGTAGTAGCCCGGTTCACGACCGATCTTGCGGTAGCCGCTCTGCTCGTAGATCTGGATGGCGCGCGGGTTGTCCTCGCGGACTTCCAAACGAAGCATCATGCGGCCATGCTCGAAAGCGGCGGCTTCAGCCTGTTCCAGCAGCAGGCGGCCAACGCCGCGGCCGCCGAAAAATGGACCGACGGCGATCGAATAAAGCCGCGCGACGCCGCTGCCCTTGCGAAACAGCACGACCGCATAGCCGGCGACGTGGCCATCGTTCTCGCCAACCAGCAGTTCGGCGGTGTCGCGTTCGATCAGTTGGCGAAAAGAGCGGCGAGAAATGCGGTCGCTCGAGAAAACAGCTTTTTCGATGGCGGCGAGGTCATCGACGTCGGACGCGCGGGCCTTGCGAATCTCGGCAGGCATGCGGGCTCAGAAAACCTCGATTGGGTTGTGGAAACTGCCCTAGTCTAAACATCGGTCACACCAGCCGAAGTGCCAGCATTCAGCAAGCGCTATCGCACCTCGATTAGGGCCGAATTGTGACAGTTTTCAAGGCAGGCAGGTCGCGCAAAGGCTTTGAAACGACCTTCGTGTTTCGGCATCGGCGCGGCTCCGGAAAAACGAGATCCTGCTCAGCTTTTCAAGCCCGCCAGAAGCTGGCCATAGGCGCTCTTGGCCACTGCGGCCAGCTGCTCGCGCGGCAGCGATCCGACGACGGCGCAGCCATAACCCTTGTCCAGCCAGTAGACGGCCTCAGGACCATCTTCTTCCCCATAAGTGCCCTTGGCCTTGGCTGCCGATTCGGCGATGACGAAGAGCGAAATGCGCTCGCCCTTGTCGTCCTCGTAAAGCAGCATCGCGGCCTTGCCCTGGCCGGCAGGCAGCAGCCGGCCACCGACCAGTTGGAAACCTTGCGCCGCCAGATCCGGTGCGACGAGCTTCAAACCCACCTGGTTCGACAACCAGCTCTGCAAATGATCCTTATCGCTTGCCGGCACTTCCACCGCATGCCGCTTTTCGGCGGCATAGATGACATGGGCGGCGATCGCCTCTTCGGCAAGCTGGTCTTCGGCCGTGTTTTCCAGGCCGAGGCGGCCGATGCCGGCAAGGTAGCCGCCAGCGCCGCCAATCACCAGGATGGCGGCAGCGGCGGCCGCAAGCCACCAACGCGAGCGCGATGGCGACACTCTGACCACCGGCGCCTCGCCAAGCACCACCTTGGTCAGCCGCACCGGGACGGGCTCGTCCAGCACGCCGTTAAAGGCTGCGCGCAACGCTGCCCGGTCGGCGGCGTAGCGTGCGCTCCTGGCCTTCATCTCGGCATTGGCCTCGAGCCATGCCTCATAGGCCGTCCGCTCATCGCCCGGCAACTCGCCATCGAGAGCCATGTGGATGTCGCGTTCGGAGAAATCGCGTCGGCTCATTTCTCGACGATCCTTATCGACCGGCGGCGCGCGGTATCATCAAGCAGCGCGCGCAGTTCCTCGCGCCCGCGCGCGATGCGCGACATCAAGGTGCCGGCGGGAACCCCAAGGATGTTGGCGGCTTCGGCGTAGGAAAACCCTTCGATGGCGACCATCACAAGTGCCGCGCGCCGGTCAGGGCTGATCGCCTGCAGCGCGTCGACGATCTCGCGCGAGGCGATGCTCTCGACCTGCTCGGCGGGTGCTGCCTGCGCCTCGCTCGCCTCGAGCGGCAGCATCGCTGCCTCGCCGCGCCGGTTCACCTTGCGCATCTGGTCGATGAACAAATGATGCATGATCGTAAACAGCCACCTCCTGGGGCTTTCTCCTGTCTGCCAATTGTCGAGCCGCACAAGTGCCCGCTCGAGACAATCCTGGACGAGATCGTCAGCGGAATCGCGGTCGCGCAACAGCGAGCGTGCATAGCGGCGCAGACGCGGTATTTCACCAAGGATTGCTGCCTTCTTTTCGTCCATGACCGCTGGTTCTGGAGGGCCCCTGTCCGTGATGATTGAACGCGCCTTTGCAGCGCGGCGCAAGCGGCCAGCGCGAAGCGGTCCGCCGCCCCGGTCACCCAAGCAAATGAATAACGCTGCCAGTGGCAGGTTTATTCCCGGCCAAATTGAAATCGTCAGCTATTGCTCGTCTCGAGCTTTGCTTTCGCGGCCCTTGTCAGCAGCCGCTGATAGAACAGGCCGATGCCGATGAGCACCGCGCCGAGGCCGATGAAGGACAGCGCCCGCAACACGCCTTCCAGTTCCGACATGTCGAAGATGAAGACTTTGAGCACGGCGATCGAGATCAGCGCCGCCGACGCTATGCGCAGCACCTGCGACTTCAGCCATACACCTGCGGTGAGCAGCACCACGCCGATGACCAGCCACAGTGCCGAATAAGTATAGGTCTCGAGCTGGCCGAGACCGCTCCACAGCCCGATGAACTCGCCCTTGAACAGGCGCCTGACCGACAGCGTGGCATAGGCGAAGCCGAGCACCGCCGCCACCATCGCCAGCATCTGCGCATACCATTTCGGTCGTTTGTCGCGGGCATAGAGCGCCAGTGCGCCTGCCGCAACCGCCGGCAAGAGGTAGGCGAGGAACAGAAGGTTAAATACCGGAATGCTGCCGGTCGATTCATCCGTCAGCAGCGGGTTCAGCGCCAGAAAATGCTGGAGGACGATGAACGCGACCGAGACCACGCCCGCTGCAATCGAGCCGTAGCGCAGCACCGAACTTGGCGAGCGCGTGTCGATGGCGACCAGGATGGCGCCGGCACCGATGGCGACCAGCGTGTAGATCGCCTGTTCGGCAAGCGTCGCAGCAGCCGTATCGATGACGCCGCCATGCATGGCATGGCGCACCAGCATGGCGACGGTGAGCAGGGCAAACAGCGCGGCGCCGGCCTCCATTGCGAGGCGCGGTCGGCCGTTGGTGGTTCGGGCAAGCTGCCAGGCGGCAAAACCGAAAGCGAGCGCCGGCACGCCATATCCAAGCAGCAGCCAGTTGAACACCGGCGTCTTCGACAGGAACTCGGCACCGACGATGGTCGGGTCGAAGGCAGCGCGACCAAGCACTGCAATCACCGCACCAACGGAAATCCAGCCAAGCACCGGATAGCTACGCCAGCGCGTCGCCAGCGCCGGCACGGCGGCGGCTGCTCCGAGCAGGATGGTTGTCCAGCCGGAACCAAAGGTCATGTGCAGCGTCAGCAGGCCGGCAATCGCCGCCCCGCCGAGCGCAAAGGAGACAGCAGCGCCGCCGGTCAGCGGCGGCGCTTCGCCGCGCGCTATCCACTCGCCGCCGGCGACGAAGACTCCGACCAAAACGGCTGCGACCGCCGCATAAGCAAGGTCTCGGTCGAGATTGCCGAAGGTAGACCAGAGCGCCAGCAGGATGACCAGTGGCGCGACAGCGCTCCAGGCCGCCCATGCGGCGGCGCGCAGCCAGCCAGAGGCCGCAAAACGGCGCGCCGCCCAAAAGCCGGCGCCGATGAAGACCAGGCCGAGAGCGATGCCGACCCTGAACATCAAGGCATCGGACGCCACGACCGGCATGCCGTCGACGCCGAGAGCTCCACCCGAAAAATCTGAAGCGATCGTGGTCGGCGGAATGATGCCGAGATAGACCAGTACCGTCGCCAGCCCGGCGGCGTGCAGCAGTGCAAGCGCCCGCGGCCGGTAGAGCGCCACCGCCACCAGGGCTGCGACAAGGGCGGCCCCCGGCAATGCACCGCGGATGGCGGCGAAGGCCGGATCGACAAACAGGGCCAGCGCCGAAAGGCCGACGAAGAAGCCCGGCGCGATCGACGGCCAGTCGAAGCCGCTGCCGGCGACCGCTTCGTCGCGGCGGCCAAGCCAGACGAAGGCGAGCACGGCCAGTGTCACCCCGTCGATAAAGAGGATGACGGCAAGGTTCGCCTCCGGCGCATCGGTCATGTAGAAGATGGTCCAGATCCCCGTAGCGACGAAGGCTGCGGCCATCAAAAGCCTCCAGTCGCGGATGCGGGCAATGACGCAGGTGGCGGCGAGCACGATCGCCAGATAGCCGAACAGCGCCCACGGATTGGGCGCCTGCGAGGCGACCAGCAGCGGCGTCACCATGGCACCGAGCAGGCCGACGCCGGCCAGCGCCTGACCGTGGACCAGGCTTGCCGCGATCGTCGCCACCCCGATGGCGCCGAGCAGCGCGAAAGCGAGCGTCGGGCCGATGAAGCCGTAAATGCTGTACGCGGCGTAGACGGTACCGAACAGGATGAAAGCGCCGGCCGCCGTCAGGATCGCCGGGATATAGGCACCGGCGGCACCTTGCACCGGCACCCTGAAGCCGGTGCGCCGGATGAACTCGCCGCCGGCGACCAGCACCAGCCCGAGTGCCGCCGCCATGACAAGCCGCACGCGTGGCCCGAAAATGCCGGCCTCGATGGTGTAGCGGATCAGAAACAAGCCACCCAGCGCCAGCGCGATGCCGCCGACCCAGACCGCCCAGCGGGTACCGAGCGCCGTTTCGACGTCGGACTGGCGAGCTGCCTTCGCCGCTGTCGCCTGTTGCGCCGACTCCGGCGCGGACGGCGCCGTTGTATCGGCATCGGCCTCTGTAGCTGACACGACCGCTGCGGTCCGTGGCGATACGGCCATGTCGCCTGCTGCCGCAAGCGGGATTGCGGCATCCGCCGGTTTGCTGTCGTTTGCAGCCGGTTCCTTGGCTTGCGGCGGCAGCGCAGGCGTGCCCGAAAGCACAAGGCTGCGCAAGGCGCCAAGCTCGCGCTCGATCAGGCCGATGCGGCTCTGCTGGCGTGAAATGATGACGAACAGCACGATGATGGCGACGAGGCCAATCAGGCCTTCAAACATGGCGGTTCCCCCAAACCAGGCCAGTTGTCACTGACATTCAATGTTCAGTGACATTCAAATGCGGCGGCCAAACGGCCGGTCCATTCAACGTGCCGCCAGATTGGCCGGAAAGATCGAGCATGTTTCGGTGCCGAAAGCCAGCAGCTTTGCCGTTGGCGTCCTTCAGCGCCGCTTCCGAAACCGTCAGCGTGCGGCCCTTGTGCACTACTTTGCCCTCGCACACCACCTCGCCCGTCCTTGGCGTGATCGGCCACGTCAAATTCACTTTGAACTCGGCCGTCGCATGGGCCTCGCCCACTTGCGAAGTGGTGCCAAGGCCGAGCGGCGAAACGTTTTCGGGATCAGGTTCAACTTCGCTCATCTGGTGGTTTCCCCGGTGGCGGTTTCCCCGGCGCTTGCCTTGCCGGATTCATGGCCGGGTGAATGATGCCTGCGCAAGGCGGCGAGAAACCCGGCGCGGGCGCCAGGAGGCTCGATGCCGCGCGGTTCGTAAACATGGCGGGTCAAAAAGAAGCCGGTCAGCCGGAAGGCGTCCTCGATCGCCGCCGGATCGGCGCGCAGCCCGGAGCCGCGCTGCAGGAAGGCAGGCAGCGCCAGCAACTTGTCGCGCCACGGCGCGCCCGCCGCCCGCGACACGGCGCGGCCGGATTTCGGCGAGACATAGGCAAGGTCCTGCCTAGTGCCGGTCGCCGCACACTGGCTGAGATCGAGGCCGAAACCGAGTTCGTCGAGTACCAGCAGCTCGAAGCGGGCCACCAGCTCGCCGGCGGCATCGGCATCGTCGAGATGAGCGATCATCACCGCAAGCGTCTCGTAAAGGCCGCCATGGGCGTCACGCTCAGGCAGAAGACGCAAATGCGCGGCCATCGTCTGCAGGCCATAGACGGCAACGGCGCTGTCCATCAGCCGGGCGGCGTTCATCTCGATAGCCTCGACCTGGAAGGTGCCGAGATGCTCGTCGAGCCGCGCCCGCCACAACAGGTCGACGCGATTGCCGGGCTGCAAGACAGGCTGCTGTTTGCGCGAACGGCCGCCGCGCACGAGACCGAGATGGCGGCCATGCGCGCGCGTCATCACCTCGAGAATGGCGCTGGTTTCGCCATGCTTGCGGGTGCCGAGAATGATTCCCTCGTCGCGCCATTCCATGACGAGAGCTTGTCACCGGTTGGATGGCGAAATCAAGATGAGCGACGTATCCGCCGCCAAACCAAAACGGCCCGTAGCGTATCGCTACGGGCCGTTTTTTGCGAGATCGTCGTTTGATCAGAACGAGCGCTGGAAGCGGAAGATGCCGCCGATCGCGTCGGCATCGTCGGCATCGAAATTGTCGTAATAATCGACTTCGGCGGTGATCGTGTAACCAGGAACGATGGTGTAGGCGACGTTGGCTGCAACGGCGAAGTCTTGGTCGTCGGTATAGGAGACCTGGGCGTTCAAAGAGGTCTTCTTGTTGACGGCATAGCTGCCGCCGCCCCAGACGGCAAAGTTGCCAGTCCACGGCTTGTAGAAGTTCTTCGCGACGTTGTCGTCGCTGCCGTAGCCCGCCATCACGAACAGGGTCAGGTCAGTAATCGGCTTGACGTCGAGGCGAGCTTTGCCGGCCCATTCTTCCGACGTGCTGTTATAGGCGCCGACCGCGGTGATCGCACCCCAGTCACCCTTGTATTTCACGCCGCCGACGACAAACGGAACGTAGCTGTCGATCGACTGGTCAGCGCCGGAGCCCGTTTCGACCGAGGCGACTGCCGTAAAGCCATTACCGCCGTCGAAGTAGTAACTGATCAGGTTGGTGTCCTTGGTGCCGTAAGGAATGATAGTGTCCTGGACGACGTTGCCGGCGTAGCCGATGAACGAATCATAGACAGTTTCATCCTTACCGACGCGGAAACCTCCAAGCTGGATCCAGGCGAAGTTCAGGGTAACCGCCTTGTTGTCCTGCACGCTGAAATCAACACCGCTCACGGTGCGTTTGGTATTGCCGAAGTTGAAACGGGTCTCGGTATAGGTCTTCAACGTGCCGAGCTCGGTTTCCTGGCCGGTCCACGTCTTCAAATTGAAGCGGGCATTCTTGTTCCAGGTCTGCTGCTCGTCACCGTCCAAAAGGTCGTGTGTCGTCGCGCCATCGAAAACGCGGCCGGCGTCGCCGAAGCTGGCGTCATAGCGGACATAGCCGCCGATGCGCAGGCAGGTCTCGGTGCCGGGAATGTAGAAGTAGCCGGCGCCGTAGACGTCGCAAATCTTGACGTATTCGGCGGGTTCCGGCTCGGCGACCACAACAGCGTCGGCGGCGCGCGCACCGGAGACCGCGACGAATGCCGCGGCTGAGCCGAGAAGAAGGCTCTTGATATTCATTTTCTGACCTCTCCAGTCAAAGTTAAAAATGGCTTTGGATTCATGGGTTGAACGGCTGAACGCCTCACCCACGTCGAAAAAGGCGCGCACCGTACCCCCTCTTCAGGCGGCGAACATACTCATCCGCATTCCAGTCTCAATGACGATTCCAAAAATAATCAATGTTTGCATAACAGAATAAATCCATGTTGCACAAATATCACTTCACATTTTCTTCACACTTGCCCCCCGGCACAAACGAGATACTGTCACAATTGTACAAAAATACACTTATGCCATTCGCCGGCAAATCGATCGGAATCCGACATACATTCCTTGTGCGTGTTCTTTTTTTAGAATAGACTTTTAGCGTTGGCAGCGAGATCAAGTCGACTTCGCCATCGCTGCGGTCTGTGCGGCAAGAACGACTTCCGCCACCAGATCCCGTTTGAGCAGTTCAATGGGAATACGTCTGCCGAGGCCGGGCGCGGGGCCAATCAGCCACGACCAGGCATGCCGTGGATCGGGCATCGCGGATAGCACTTCCTTGATACCCGGCGCCGGCCTGCCGTCGATGAACTGGGCCAGGGGAAATACATGTTTGCGGCCACCGGTGCGCAACGCAACGACCGTGCCGCTCCGCTGCCAGCGATGCAGGGTCGAGCGCGATATGCCGAGATTTTGCTGCAGGAACGTCGACCCGGCGACCCGACCGGCCCAGTCCTCGACCCGCATCGCGTCGAGGTCGCCCGTTCCGGCCAGGCGTTGGATGTCTGCCCCTCGACCTTCGTGCGCCGTCGACAGATGCGTCCGGGCACGGCGTTCCGCAGCTTCGGCTGCCAATATCCGCACGAAACGCGACGCCATGCCGGGTAATCTTTCCTGCATGGTGTCGATCGCACTGATGTCAGTCGGCGCAAGCAAAGCGACGGCGGCGGCAACGGCGCCGGCGACCCTGCCCGCTGCAACGACCGCATCGCTGTTCGTCACGTTGCCTTGCCGCGCCAGCACGCGCTCGATCTCAACAGCGACGGCGTTTGCAAACTCGATCTGACGGATGGGGTCGATGCGATTCCAAGTCCCGGTCATGTCCTGATCTGGCTGTTTGCCTGCCGGTTCCGGTTTGCTCGGAGGCGGGTCTTTCGCACAGCCTATAGGTAGGGTGTATGACGGAGAGACGACAAACGGGAACCACGCACGGTCGCAGTATCGGCAGGAGTTCCATTCGATCCACTGGCCGATTTTGCATGAAATATCGCAAATTTTTCAGAACCCGCTCAGGATTTCCCGTCGCGCCGGTACCAATAAGGAACGGGTCGACCCGACATGGCCGGCGCATGGTCTCCCGGAATGATTCGGTCGGCTGTTCAATATGCAAGTCGACCGATCGGGCAGCCCGGCGACCGCTCAGAAACCTGAGGCGGCCAACCGGCCGCTCTGCGGATCGCCCAAACAGGCTCAGTGCGGAAATTCGAGCCCCATTTCGCGGTAGCGCTCGGGGTCGTCACCCCAGTTCTCACGCACCTTGACGAACAGGAAGAGGTGCACCTTCTGTTCGAGTACGCCAGCTATTTCCATGCGTGCCGCCTGGCCGATGGCGCGGATCGTCTCGCCCTTATGGCCGAGCACGATCTTCTTCTGGCTGTCGCGCTCGACATAGATGGTCTGGTCGATGCGCACCGAGCCGTCCTTCTTCTCTTCCCATTTCTCCGTCTCGACATGGGAGGAATAGGGCAGTTCCTGATGCAGCCTGAGATAGAGCTTTTCGCGGGTGATCTCGGCGGCGAGCTGGCGCATCGGCAGGTCGGAGATCTGGTCTTCCGGGTAGTACCAGGGTCCGGCCGGCAGGGTCTCGGCGAGATAGTCGAGCAGGTCCTTGCAGCCGGATCCGGTCAGCGCCGAAACCATGAAGGTGCGCTTGAACGGCACCCTTTCGTTGGCTGCAGCCGACAATGCCAGCAGCGTCTCGTGCTTGACCCGATCGACTTTGTTGAGGATCAACACCATCGGCTGCCGAACATCCTTCAGCCGCTCGAGGATGGCGTCGGCATCGCCCCGGATGCCGCGCTCGGCGTCGATCAAGAGCAGCACGATATCGGCGTCCTTGGCGCCGCCCCACGCGGTCGTCACCATCGCCGTGTCCAGCCGGCGCTTCGGCTTGAATATGCCCGGCGTGTCGACGAAGACGATCTGCGCGTTGTTGTGGGTGGCAATGCCGCGCACGATCGCACGGGTGGTCTGCACCTTGTGCGTCACAATTGACACCTTGGCGCCGACCAATTGGTTGACCAGCGTCGATTTCCCCGCATTGGGCGCGCCGATCAGCGCGACGAAGCCGGAGCGGGTAGCGGGAGCTTCTGTTGCCGGAGCTTCGGTGGCGGTCATGCGGCACTCCCTTGATCGAGCCAGACGCCTTCCCGCTGCAGAAGTGCCGCGGCTGCAGCCTGCTCCGCCTCGCGCTTGGAGCGCCCGCTGCCGGTCGCCGGCGGATAGGCGCCGACCTTGACACTGACGGTGAACAGCGGATCGTGGTCCGGTCCCTCGCGGCTGTCGATTATGTAAACCGGCACTGCGCCTGCCGCCTGATGCGCCCATTCCTGGAGTTCGGTTTTCGCATCGCGACGGGCGGCGTCAATGGCTTGCGAGCGCGGCTGCCAGTATCTGTGGATGAAGGCACGGGCCGCTTCCAACCCTCCGTCGAGATAGAGCACGGCGATCAGCGATTCCAATGCATCGGCGCGCAGATTGACGCGCTTGCGCCCGTCGAGGCCGCGTACGTCCGAACCGGCGCGAACAAGTTCCGGCAGGCCGATCTCCTCGGCAATTTCCGCCAGGGCTTCAGCGTTGACCAGAGCGTTCAATCTCAGCGACAGCTCACCCTCGGCGGCGTCGGGAAATGCCGCCAGCAGCATATCGGCAACGACAAGGCCGAGAACGCGGTCGCCCAGGAATTCGAAACGTTCGTAGTCGATGCCGGCGTGACTGCCGCGAGCGCTGGCATGGGTCAGCGCCCGCTGCAGGCGCTGATGGTCGCCAAAACTGTGGCCGGTGCGCTCCCTGAGCGCCTCGGCGAGCCCATCGGCGGTCAGCCGTTTCGTCGCCGCCATGGCCCTAATTGACGAAATGGAACAGGCGCGAGGCGCGCATCAGTGACGGCCATTTCCAGATTTCGAGCGGGCTGGCGCTGCCGCCGATCGAGAAGAAAATGAGGTTGGCGCGGCCGACCAAATTCTCGTCCGGCACGAAGCCGACGGTGAAGCGGCTGTCCGACGAGTTGTCGCGATTGTCGCCCATCATGAAATAGTGACCGGGCGGCACCTTGAACTCTTTGGTATTGTCGCCGATCGAAGCCTGCGTCAGGTCGAGCGTGTCGTAGCTGACGCCGTTCGGCAGCGTCTCGCGATAGACATCGACCGGCCCGTTCTCCTCGGTGATGTCTCGGTTGTCGATCTGCCCGACCTTGACGCGCGGCACGCCCACGTCATTGATGAAGAGCTGGCCATCCTTGACCTGGATCTTGTCGCCCGGCAGGCCGACGACGCGCTTGATATAATCGACAGAAGGATCCGGCGGAAACTTGAACACCACCACGTCGCCGCGCTTCGGCTCTGAGCCCCAGATGCGGCCCGAAAAGATGTTCGGCCCGAACGGCAGTGAATAGCGGGAGAAGCCGTAGGACCACTTGGTGACGAAGAGATAGTCGCCTTCGAGCAAAGTCGGCCGCATCGACCCGGACGGGATCGAGAACGGCTGGAACAGGAGCGTGCGGATGACCAGCGCAAGCAGCAGGGCCTGGACGATGACGCTGACGGTTTCGCCAAGTCCGCCGGATTTCTTCTGGGTTTTTTCAGCCACGCTCATGTCGTCCTCGATTGTGCGTTGGATGGTATAGAGTCTCGGCGCGCGCTGGGCAACGTCATGCCGGTGGTCAGATGCAATCAATGTGGCGCTTCTTCGACCGGCAACGCTTCAATGATCACAAAGGCTTGAGCGAGCGGAAAATCATCGGTGATGGTGAGGTGGATCACCGCGCGGTGCCCTTCAGGCAGAATTTCGTCCAGCCGCGCTGCCGCCCCATTGGTCAGCGCCATGGTCGGCTTGCCGCTGGCCAGGTTGACGACCCCCATGTCGCGCCAGAACACACCCTGCGCCATACCGGTGCCCAATGCCTTGGCGCAAGCTTCCTTGGCAGCGAAACGCTTGGCGTAGGAGGCCGCACGCGCCGCGCGGTTTTCGGACCGCGCCTGTTCGATCTCGGTGTAGATGCGCTGGATGAAGCGTTGGCCATGGCGTTCCAGCGACTTCTCGATGCGTCTGATGTCGATGAGGTCGCTGCCAATACCGATAATCATTCGGCAGGAACTTCCGGCCCGGTTTTTCCAGCCTTTGCCGCTCTTTCGGCCAGCCGCTTGCGGCGCTGCTCGTGGAAAGTGACCATGCCCCAGCGGGTGATGCCGTAAAACAGCAGGCCGAAAACCAGGCCGAGCGGTATTGCGCCGATCGTCATCGGCTTCAGCACCGGTCCCCACAATTGCGCAAAGGAAAGATTATGCAGCATCTCGCCGAGATGCGCGGGCGGGCCATGCGCCGGCAGGTGTTCATGCAGGATCAGCTTGCCGACCTCCCAGGAGGCGGCCCATAGCAGCGGAAAGGTCAGGGGGTTGCCGAAGACCGTGCCGAGTGCTGCCGCGACCAGATTGCCGGCGATCAGCCAGCACAGGATGGCAGCAATGATGAAGTGAAAGCCAAGCGGGAAAAACGACGCGAATACGCCCGCCGCAACACCGGCGGCCACGGCATGCGGCGTGGCCCGAAGCCGCAGGATGCGTTTGGAGAAATACCGCAGCGAGCGCGAGAACGAGCGGCGCGGCCACAAATAAGTACGCACCCGCTCGAAAAAACCATCAGGCTTGCGCCGTCGAAAAAGCACTCTGTTCCTGTTCCTAGTTCCGTCGATGGCTTCACGCCGGCCTTTCCAGCCAGGCGCGACAGCCTATGCTGCGCTCTCCGGTCGCCGAAAAGCAACTACGACTTTGATATAGCGATGCGCTGGCCGAAGAACAACGAGGCCGAGGGCATCCGCTCGGTGGCCGGTCGCGCCAGCCTTGGGTATCGCCGTTCTGAACAGGGCATGATCGCGGCGAATTTAAGGAGCGTCACTTAGGATCGATATTCGCTGACCTCGACGAGGTTGCCGTCCGGATCGCGGAAATAGACCGACATCATCGCGCCCCGAGCGCCGACACGCTCGACCGGGCCGACCTCTATCATCACACCATTGGCGGCGAGGTTGGCACATATCTCGGCGAGCGGCCGGGCAGCAATCAAGCAGAAATCTCCGGAGCCCGGCGTCGGCGCCTTGGCCTTCGGCTCGAAGGTACGCCCGACCTGATGCACATTGATCTTCTGCGTTCCAAACAGCAGCGCCGTTGGTCGGTCCGGCTCGTCGAGGCGCTTGAAGCCAAGCACGCGCTGATAGAAGGCGCAGGTATCGTCCACCGAACGAACTGTCAGCACGAAATGATCGATGCCGGCAATCACGGCAGCGCCTCTTGACTTGTTTTTATGCATGTCGTTGTCCCAAAACCGCCGCACACTTTTGGGCGACATGCATTAGATGTTGCGGCTGCCCGGCTTGATCGCCGGTATGGCGGCGAGCTCGGGCGGCAGCCTGTCGGCCGGATAGGCCGGAACTTCATATTCGGCGAGCGCGATCAGCGGCACGCCGACATCGGTCTTGCCGGCCGAGCGGTCGATGATGCATGCGGCGGCAACGACTTCGGCGCCAAGTGCGCGCAGACAGTCGATGGTCTCGCGGATCGACAGGCCGGTGGTGACGATGTCCTCGACAATGACGACGCGCGATCCCTTGGCGATCTCGAAACGGCGCAGCCTGAATTCACCCCCTTCCCGCTCGACCCAGATCGCCGGCGCACCAAGATGGCGCGAGGTCTCATAGGCCGGGATCAGCCCGCCGATCGCCGGGCCGACGACGTAGTCGATCCTGCCGGGCACGTCAGTGCGGATCTTTTCGGCGAGCGCCTTGCACAAGCGCTCGGTCTTGTCGGCATGCATGAAAACACGCGCTTTCTGCAGGAAGACCGGGCTGCGCAGGCCCGACGTCAGGATGAAATGCCCTTCGAGCACGGCGCCGGCCTCGCGGAAAATACCCAGCACTTCATCGGTGTTCATCGTTCACTCCATGTCCATGGTGAATGGTGAATGGTGAATGGTAGTGAGAGCACCCTCTTCACTATTCACTATTCACTATTCACTATTCACCCATTCACGCGCCTTGCGTCACTGACGCTCGAATTGTCCTTTAGCTGCGACAGCAGCCGGTTCAAGTGCTTGAGGTCCCACACTTCGAGATCGATCAGCATTTCGGTGAAATCGGGCGCGGTGCGCACCATCGACAAAGTGTGGATGTTGGCGTCGTTGGATGCGACGACCTGTGCAATATCGGCCAGCGAACCCGGCGCGTTGATGGCGGTGACCGAGACGCGCGCCGGGAACCGCTCCTTGGTGCGCTCGTCAATGTCCCAGCGCACGTCGATCCAGCGCTCGGGCTGGTCGTCAAAGGCCTGCAGCGCCGGCGACTGGATCGGATAGATGGTGATACCGGTTCCCGGCTGCACGATGCCGACGATGCGATCGCCTGGCACTGCCCCCTCCGGCGCGAAGCGCACCGGCAGATCGCCGCGCACGCCGCGGATCGGCACCGCGTCGTCGCGCGGCTGGTTCTTGTCCTTGCGCGCGGCGCGGCCCGGAATCTGGAACAGCATGCCGGCGGCGTTGCGGATCTTCGACCAGCCCTCCTCGCGCTGCTTGGGCGCGACCAGCGTGACGCGCTCGTCCTTGTAGTCGGGAAACACCGCCTTCATGACATCGGTGGAGGCTAGTTCGCCACGGCCGACCGCGGCCAGCACATCCTCGATGTCCTTGCGCGCCAGCCGGTGCAGCACCGGCTTCAGGTTTTCCTTGGTGAAGGTCTTCCCGGACCGTTCGAAGGCGCGCTCCAGAATGCGGATACCGAGACCCGAATATTGCTTGCGAATAGCGTTCTTGGTGGCGCGGCGGATGGCCGAGCGTGCTTTGCCGGTAACGACCACCGATTCCCACGCCGCCGGCGGGACCTGCGCCTTCGAGCGGATGATCTCGACCTCGTCGCCGTTCTTCAGCTCCGTCATCAGCGGCATGATGCGGCCATTGACCTTGGCGCCGACGCAAGTGTCGCCGACATCGGTGTGGACGGCATAGGCAAAGTCGATCGGCGTGGCGCCGCGCGGCAGCGCGATCAGCATGCCCTTCGGCGTAAAGCAGAATACCTGGTCCTGGAACAGCTCCAGCTTGGTGTTTTCGAGGAAGTCCTCGGGATTGTCGCCTTCGGCAAGCTGCTCGATGGTGCGCCGCAGCCACGCATAGGCATTGGTTTCCTTCGAGATCGCATGGGCGGCACCATTCATCTTGCCGCCGGTATCCTTATAGATCGAATGAGCGGCGACGCCGTATTCGGCGATCTTGTTCATCTGGTAGGTGCGGATCTGCAATTCGACGCGCTGGCGCGAGGGGCCGACGATGGTGGTGTGGATCGAGCGGTAGTCGTTCTGCTTCGGCGTCGAGATGTAATCCTTGAAGCGGCCGGGCACCATCGACCAGGTGGTGTGGATGGCGCCGAGCGCGCGGTAGCAGTCCTCGACCGTCTCGACAACGACGCGGAAGCCAAAAATGTCGGACAGCTGCTCGAACGACAGCGCCTTGGCCTCCATCTTGCGGAATACCGACCACGGCTTCTTCTGCCGGCTCTTGACCTCGGCCTTGATCGAATATTTGTCGAACAGCGTGGAGAGCGCCTTCTCGATCTCCGACAGCACGCCCTTGTTGCGCTCGAAGATTTCGGCCAGCCGTGCGGTGACGGCGCGGTAGGCTTCCGGATTGATGAAGCGGAAGGCAATCTCCTCCAGCTCCTCGCGCATGCCTTGCATGCCCATGCGGCCGGCCAGCGGCGCGTAGATGTCCATCGTCTCTTCGGCGATGCGCAGGCGCTTGGCTTCCGGCACGTGGTCGAGCGTGCGCATATTGTGCAGGCGGTCGGCGAGCTTGACCAGAAGCACGCGCACGTCTTCCGAGATCGCCAGCAACAGCTTGCGCAGGTTCTCCGCCTGCTCGGCCTTCTTCGAGACGAGGTCGAGCTTCTTCAGCTTGGTCAGGCCCTCGACCAGCTTGCCCATTTCCGGGCCGAACAATTCGTCGATCTCGGCCCTGGTCGCCGTGGTGTCCTCGATCGTGTCGTGCAGCAAGGCAACGGCGATCGTCGCCTCGTCCATGTGCATTTCGGTGAGGATGGCGGCGACTTCGAGCGGATGCGAGAAATACGGGTCGCCGGAGGCGCGTTTCTGGTGGCCATGCTTCTGCATGGCGTAGACATAGGCCTTGTTGAGCAGCGCCTCGTTGACGTCAGGCTTGTAGCGCTGGACGCGCTCGACAAGCTCATACTGACGCATCATGGGCGGGATCTCGCAATGCTGAAATGAATCATGCGCCGCACTGGCGTACGGCGCATGTCATAGATAGCCACGAAACTGCCGACGCGAAAGTGTCGGCAGTTGTCGCTAAGATCAATAATCGTCGCTTTTTTCCGGCGGCACCAGGCCTTCGATGCCGGCCAACAGGTCTTCTTCGGTCATGCGATCGAAGGTGACGTTGTCCTCGGCGTCGTCGGCATCGGTGGCTGCAACGGCGCTGCCGGTCTGGTCGGCAATCGCCTCGCCATCGGCTTCCGGCTCATCGACCTCGACATGCTTCTGCAGCGAATGAATGAGATCTTCCTTGAGGTCATCCGGCGACAGCGTCTCTTCGGCGATTTCGCGGAGCGCAACGACCGGGTTCTTGTCGTTGTCGCGCGGTACGGTGATCTGCGCGCCCTGGCTGATCTGACGGGCGCGGTGGCCGGCCAAGAGCACCAGCTCGAAGCGGTTGTCGACCTTGTCGATGCAATCTTCAACGGTTACGCGGGCCATGAGTTGCCCCTTTCATGCCTGGATTTGATGGAAAACAGGCGCGGTCCATAACCCGAACGCCGCCAAAATACAAGCTTTTATGGCGGTGCGCAGCTCTGACGCGGGCCGCCTGCGGCGACACAGCGCCGATCACAATTGCTTGCGGTGCGCTATGGTGCCTTGGATTGCCGTAAAACTGGCGTTATCTCGAACGATGAAGGCCAACAGGTCTATTATCAGACCGGCCGATAGTCGCCACGCATTTAGACGATCGCTTATTTCGAAAAAGGACATTTTCCATGTTCGATCCTCGTGAAAAAATCGCTCTCTTTATCGACGGTGCCAATCTCTACGCCACCTCGCGCGCGCTGGGCTTTGACATCGATTACCGCAAACTTCTGGCGAGCTTCCAGAAACGCGGCTATCTGCTGCGCGCTTATTACTACACCGCGCTGGTCGAGGATCAGGAATACTCCTCGATCCGGCCGCTGATCGACTGGCTCGACTATAACGGCTTCAAGGTGGTGACCAAACCGGCCAAGGAATTCACCGACTCGACCGGCCGGCGCAAGATTAAGGGCAATATGGATATCGAGCTGACCGTCGATGCGCTCGAGCTTGCCGATGTCGTCGACCATTATGTCATCTTTTCGGGCGACGGCGATTTCCGCACGCTGGTCGAGGCGCTGCAGCGGCGCGGGCGCAAGGTGTCGATCGTCTCGACCATGGCTTCGCAGCCGCCGATGATCTCCGACGATCTGCGCCGCCAGGCCGACCATTTCATCGACTTGATGACGCTCAAGAATGAAGTCGGCCGCGACCCGTCGGAGCGGCCGGTGCGCCGGCCCGAACCGGCCGAAGTCGACGAGGAAGACTATTGACGGTCGTTGCCTTGACCGCTCCCCTGGTCGTCTCCCCCGAACCCGATCGCGATTGCCCGCTCTGCCCGCGGTTGCACGACTTCATCGCCGAGTGGCGGCGGCGCGAGCCGTCCTGGTTCAACGCGCCGGTGCCGACCTTTTTGCCGCCGGAAGGCGAGGAAGCAGTGCGTCTGCTGATCGTCGGGCTGGCGCCTGGACTGCGCGGGGCGAACCGGACGGGGCGCCCCTTCACCGGCGATTTTGCCGGCGACCTGCTCTACAACACGCTGATCGCGCACGGCTTTGCGCGCGGCGAATTCAAAGCGCGACCGGATGACGGGCTGGAGCTTGTCGGTACGGCGATTACCAATGCGGTGCGCTGCGTGCCGCCGGACAACAAGCCGGTTGGCGCCGAGATAGCGACCTGCCGGACGTTCCTGGTGCCGACGATCGCGCGATTTCCAAATCTGCGCGCTGTGCTGGCGCTTGGCTCGATCGCGCACCAGTCGACCGTGCGGGCGCTCGGCCAACGCGTTGCCGCCTATCCGTTCCGGCATGGTGGGCAGCAGCAGGCCAATGGCATCACGCTGTTTTCCAGCTATCATTGCTCGCGCTACAACACCAATACCGGCGTGTTGACGGAAGCGATGTTCGTCAACGTCTTCAGTCAGATAGAAGCTTTTCTGAAGACATAGAGTCGGACGACGCCCGCCAGGGCACGAGCCCTAGATTCGGGCGATCGCGAACAACCAGGCCAGGAGATCCAGCAACCACAGAAACAGTGCAAGCTGCAGCGCGACGCGCAGGCGTTGGATGATCCGCCAATTGCTGGCCATGTCGGATTTGATGCGCAGCGCAAGCGCTCGGTGCATCCCGTCCAGGGTTGCGGGAGGGTGCTGATCGACGAAGTCCTGGAGCAGCTTCTCTGGATCGAAACGGAACGTATAGTTATAATACGGCCACACCATAATCGCGACCAGCAGCCCGATAAGAAAAAGCAATGTCAGCGCCAGCCAGTCCCAAGGCCCCACGCCATCCAGGAGCGCCCTTCCTCCGAGGAGAGAACTCGCGAACGCGGTTGCGAAGATCAGATTGCCGGCGCGCGTATTGAGACTTTCAACCACGCCCTGCTGGTGCTGGAGGCCACGCACCGCCTCCGCATAAACAAATGCCAGGCGGGCGTCGCCGCCGTCCGTCGCAGCAGGCGGGGCGTTGCTGTCATTGGTTGATGAAGGGCGCTCCGGCATCAAATGTACTTAGCACGGCGCCGCCTGCGACATGAATAGCCACATGGGGAACGCTTCGTCGCTCTGTCTTCGTGCCATCGAGGGTGTTTTGGTGGACGGGAATAGCATCAATCCGACGCTGTCGTTTCAGGCGCTGCGGCAACCAATGCGGCCAGCGTCGCAGGTCCGCCCTGGAGAACATTCAGGTCGACGTCGCCGCTGATGCCGTCGACGCGGCCCCGGTTGTGATACTGCCAGTAGATCCAGTTGTCATGGCCCGGCCGCAGCGCCAGCGAACGCAGCCAGCGCGGGCGGCTGGCTAGCTGCCCGGCATAGGCTTGCGCCACCTCGTCGGTCACATAGAGGATCGCCGTCTTGCCGAACGCCGCCTCGACCGGGCCGAGGAAGGCGGAGAGTTCGGCGCTCAGCTGTTCGGGAGTTGGCCGCTGCGGGCAATTGCCGCCGAACTCGATGTCTACCACCGGCGGCAGCAAAGGCTGATCGTGCGGCACCACCGAGATGAAGTTGCGTGCCTGATCCGCACCCGGTCTGCAGAAGGTGAAGAAATGATAGGCACCGACGGCAAGACCGGCGGCGCGGGCCGCGCGCAAATTGGCGGCGAAGGCATCGTCGACATGATCGCCGCCTTCCGTCGCCTTGATCACGGCGAAGGCGACATCGTCGGCGGCAACACGCCGCCAGTCGATCTGCCGCTGATGATGGGAGACGTCGATGCCCCTGACCGGATATTTGCCGCGGTCCGGAGAAAATGTCTGGAAGTAGGTATAGCCGCCGGCCAGAACGAGGCCCGCCACGAGCAGACCGGCCGCGCCCCATAAGACGATCCGGTTTTTCAAACGAGACCTATCCCTTTTGGTCCGCCCTGCCCGCCGCTATGGCTCCGGGCGTTCGTCGCTCGAAAAGCCAAATCGCTGGCTTTTCCTCCGCTTCGCGGACCGCACCTCACCCTCGCTCCTTCAGCAGCCGGCCCTTCTCGCGCGACCAGTCGCGCTGCTTTTCGGTCTCGCGCTTGTCGTGCAGCTTCTTGCCGCGGCCAACGGCGAGCAGCAGCTTGGCACGGCCTTGGTCGTTGAAGTAGATCTTCAGCGGCACCAGCGTCATGCCTTCGCGGTCGACGCTTTGCGCCAGCTTGGCCATCTCACGCTTGTTGAGCAGCAGTTTGCGGCGGCGGCGCGGCTCATGGTTGAAGCGGTTGGCCTGCAGATACTCCGGCAAATAGGAGTTGATCAGCCAGATCTCGCCGCCCTCGACCGAGGCGTAGCTGTCCTGGATATTGGCCTGGCCCTGGCGCAGCGATTTCACTTCCGTACCGGTCAGCACCAGGCCGGCCTCGATCGTGTCGAGCACCTCATAGGAAAACCGCGCCTTGCGGTTTTCCGCAACGGTCTTGTTGTTGGGATCGGCTTTTCTGACTTGATTCATGATGCGGACAGGTGGCGCCTCATCCCTAGTTTATCAAGCCGGCGTGCTTCATCGCCGCGTCGATCTTCTCGGCGGTCGACGGCTCGACCGTCATTAGCGGCGAGCGCAGCACGTTCTCGACCTTGCCCAGCTTCGACAGCGCATATTTCGCGCCGGAAACGCCGGGCTCCATGAAAATCGCCTTGTGCAGCGGCAACAGACGGTCCTGCAGGTCGAGCGCCTTGGCGCTGTCGCCGGAAAGCGTTGCCTCCTGGAATTCAGCGCAAAGCCTGGGTGCGACATTTGCCGTCACAGAAATACAGCCGACGCCGCCATGCGCGTTGAAGCCGAGCGCCGAGGCGTCTTCGCCGGAGAGCTGGATGAAATCCTTGCCACAGGTGGCGCGCTGCTCCGAAACCCGCTCGACCTTGCCGGTGGCATCCTTGACGCCGACGATGTTCTTGAAGTCATGCACCAACTGGCCCATCGTCTCGGGGCTCATGTCGACCACCGAGCGCGGCGGAATGTTGTAGATGATGATCGGCAGACTGGTTGCCTTGGCGACGGCGGCGAAATGCGCATAGAGGCCGCGCTGTGTCGGTCTGTTGTAATAGGGCGTGACGACAAGGGCCGCGTCGGCACCCGCCTTCTCGGCATACTGGACCAGGCCGACCGCCTCTTCGGTGTTGTTGGAGCCGGCGCCGGCGACGACCGGAACCCGGCCCTTGGCGACCTCGATGCAAACCTTGACGACTTGGCGGTGCTCGTCATGCGACAGCGTCGGCGACTCGCCGGTGGTGCCGACCGGGACCACGCCCGTCGTGCCTTCGGCGATCTGCCAGGTGATGAACGCGCGAAAGGCTTTCTCGTCGAAACGGCCGCTCTTTTCGAACGGTGTGACGAGCGCGGTCAGCGAGCCTCTTAGCATGTCGTCCAACTCCTTGGGACTAGCGCATGACCCCGAAAATCGCAGTCGATTTCGGAAAGGGTTATGCGCCAAATTTAAATTGCTACAACGTCCTTTGCGCGTCTGAGAAGACCCGCGGCGCTGTAGGTGTTTGTCGTGCGCGCCTTCTAGCCGAAAGCGAAGCGGCGCACCATAGTCTCGACATTGTTGCGCGGCAAGCATTGCGCCAGCAATTGCAATTCGAACGACCTCGATAAGGTTTTCTTTACGGGCCCTTCATCACAGACGAATAGGCTGCAGTTCATCTGTGCCAGTGGTAGCATCGAAGAATAGGAAATGACCAAATCCATGCCGACCAGGCGGCCTCATCTTTTCGCGCTTCTCGGCGCGATCGTTGTGCTGGTCCCCGGCGCGGCGATCGGCGGCAGCGTCGATGGGCAGGTCACGTCGGCGATCCCGATGACGGAGCCGCAGAACGATGCACTGCAGCAGTCCCCTTCGCCATCCGCCAGCGTCGCGGCGCTGAAGAGCGGTCTCGATGCGCTTGCGGCAAACGACATTCAGCGCGCGCGCCAGGTGCGCGAAGCGCTGCCGGCCAAATCGCTCGATCGGCACATCCTTGCCTGGGCGATTGCGCTCTATGGCGGCGACCAGGTGCCGAGCGGCGACATCGCCGATGCCGCGAAGATGCTGCCGAACTGGCCGGGCACGATCGCCTTGCGCAAGAACAGCGAGCGCGCGCTCTATCGCGAGAACCCCGCGCCACAGGTCGTGGTGCGGGCGTTCGACGGCAGCCAGCCGCTGACCTTCGAGGGCGTGGTGATCCTTGCGCGCTCCTATGTAGCGCTAGGCAATACCAAGGCGGCGCGCTCGGTGCTGTCGCCATTCTGGCGCACCGAAAAGCTCGAAGCCGGGGACGAGGCGGCGGTCATCCGCGAGTTCGGCGCGCTGATCCCGGCCGCCGACCATCGCTTCCGCATGGAGCGCATGTTTTATGCCGACCGGGTCGCTTCGGCGCTACGCGTCGCCGGTCTCGCCGGCGCCCAGCAATTGGCCGACGCCTGGGCGGCGGTCAGCAAGGGCGACAAGAACGCGGCCAAGCTGCTGAAGGCGGTGCCGGCAGCGCAGCGGGCGGTCGGCTATCTCTTTGCCGAAGCCGAATATCTGCGCAAGCAACAGAAATTTTCCGACGCAGCCGCGCTGGTGATGAAGGCGCCGGGCGATCGTGACGCTCTGGTCGATGCGGACGCCTGGTGGGTCGAACGCCGGGTGCTGTCGCGCGAGCTGGTCGACCAGGGCGACATGAAGACCGCCTACAGAATAGTCGCCGCGCATGCCGCCGAAAGTCCCGCCAATGCTGCCGAGGCGGAATTCCATGCAGGCTGGTACGCGCTGCGCGGCCTCAACGACCCGAGCACCGCCGCCAAGCATTTTGCGCAAATCGCGGAGCTCGCCCAAGGGCCGATGTCGCTGTCGCGCGCCTATTACTGGCTCGGCCGTGCCGCCGAAGTCGGCGGGCCCGGCAATGCCAAGGATTTTTTCAGCCGTGCCGCTAGCTACGGCACGACCTTTTACGGCCAGCTCGCCGGCGAGCGTGTCGGCCGGCAGACCCTCAATATCGTCTACCCCCAGCCAAGTGCCGCCGACCGCCGGAATTTTACCACCCGCGAGGCGGTCAGCGCCATCGAGCGGCTGCAGCAGGCAGGCTATGACCGCTATGCCGAAACCCTCTACCGCGACCTTGCCGGGCAGCTGAACAGCCCCGGCGAACTGGCGCTGCTTGCGGTGTTGGCGGAAAGACAAGGCAACCATTTCATGGCGCTGAAGGTCGGCAAGATCGCCGGCGCCCGCGGCATCGACGTAGGCGCGCTGTCGCATCCGCTCGGCGTCATTCCCGACACCGCCAACGTCTCCGGCTCGGGCAAGGCGCTGGCCTATGCGATTGCCCGGCAGGAAAGCGAGTTCAACATCGGCGCCGTCTCCAGCGCCGGCGCGCGCGGACTGCTGCAGCTGATGCCAGGCACGGCCAAGCAATTGGCGAAGAAGGCCGGCATGACTTTCTCGCAGGCGCGGCTGACCACCGATGCCGGCTACAATGCAACGCTGGGCGCCGCCTTTCTGGGCGAGCAGCTCGGCCGTTTCGACGGCTCCTACGTGCTGACCTTCGCCGGCTACAATGCCGGCCCCGCCCGCGCCGCCCAGTGGGTGGCGAAATACGGCGACCCGCGCGGCGAGGACGTCGATGCAGTCGTCGACTGGATCGAGCGGATTCCCTATACGGAAACAAGAAGTTACGTTCAGCGCGTGATGGAGAATTACGAGGTCTACAAGATGCGTATCTCCGGCAAATATGACATTGTCGGGGACTTGGTGAACGGCCGGGGGTGACGACCGGGCTTCAAACCAAGTCAGCTGCGATCCTTCGCGAATTTGTCGGTCACGGCGTATTTTGTTCTTGCTTTGTGCCGGCAGCTATGCTACTAATTTCGGTATGGTGCTAATTGGCTCCAACGACCCGCCCACCGAGGCGGTTTTTTTGTTTCTGGCTATGAAGGTTCCGGACGTGGAGTTGGCGGGACAGCGGCCCGCTCTGTCCTGCCCTCCTTGCCAATCACCAGACATCCCCCCAAGCGCAGGGCAATCGCATTTGGATTCTTACGAAGATGGACCCCCACCCTAACCCTCCCCACAAGGGGGAGGGAACGCTGCCGCATGCCCTTACTTCCCTTTTTGGCGCCGAAAGGCAGGCAATTTGCCGAGGTCAGTGCCAACGGAAGTCTCCCTCCCCCTTGTGGGGAGGGGTTAGGGGTGGGGGTCCGTCGTAGAGCGAAAGCCTCGACTTTCCATCTGCAATAGCCCTGCCCTCAAGTGGGAGATCGGCAGCTTCGGGGACAGTGCCTTTCTGCATCCTACGAAACCTGGCGAAAGCGACGATGGCAGCCAATCTTCCCGTTGAGGGACCTCCAACGCCGGCGCCTTCCCTATTTTGACCTTACCTGCCCCTCGCCTGTAGCAGTCGATGCGATCCGGCGGTGAGAGGAACGGAGTCTACATGCCAATCGAGCAGGGTTTTTCCGATTTCTTCTACGCCGCGCCGGACGGGCTGTGCCTGCACGCCCGCATCTACGGCGAAGCGAATTCCGGCGGTTGGCCAGTCGTTTGTCTGCCTGGCCTGACCCGCAATTGCCGTGATTTTCACGAGCTGGCGCTTTATCTGTCGACGCAGGCGAAGCGTAGGGTTGTCGCCTTCGATTATCGCGGGCGCGGGCAGTCCGCCTACGATGCCGATATCGGCCATTACAATATCGGCATCGAAGCGGGGGATATTCTCGCCGGGCTGGCTGCACTTGGCGTCGACGAGGCTGCCTTCATCGGCACCTCGCGCGGTGGACTGATCATCCATGTGCTCGGGGCGATGCGGCCGGCCGTGCTGAAGGCCATCGTCCTCAACGACATCGGCCCGGTGATCGACTCGCAAGGTCTCGCCCATATCCGCTCCTACCTCGACCCCGCGCCAAGGCCGAAGACGTACGCGGAGGTGGTCTGCGGCCTGCGCAGCACCCATGGCGCGGATTTTGCGGCGCTGACCGATGCGGATTGGGAGCGGATGGTATCAGCCCTCTACCGCGAGACCGAGGAGGGATTTCTGCCCGATTTCGATCCGAAACTGGTCGAGACACTGGCGGGGCTCGATCCCAGCCGGCCGCTGCCAGATCTGTGGCCACAGTTCGACGCACTGGCGGCCATCCCGATGCTCGTCATACGCGGCGCCAATTCGAAGTTGCTGTCCGCTGAAACGCTCGAGCAGATGCGGACGCGCCATACCGATATCGAGACGATCACCGCCGACGGCCAGGGGCATGCACCGTTTTTGGACTCCGGGATCCTGCCGAGCAGGATCGCTGGTTTTCTTGACCGGGCGGAGCAGCGGGGTGGTTAGAAGTAAAGCTCGACCGAGCGAAGTAATTCACGCGCAAGTTTTGCGTCGGTCAAAGCATTTCCGGCGGCCATTGACAGTTCCGTTGGAATTAGCGGTGAAATAATTTTATCGATGTCGGCGCTGCCCCTCATCCGCCTGCCGGCACCTTCTCCCCGTATGGCGACGGGGAGAAGGGAGGTATCTGCAACGCTGGGGATTAGCGAAATCTTTCGCAAGAGCGCCTTTCTCCCCGTCGCCATACGGGGAGAAATGCCCCGCAGGGCAATGAGGGGCAGCGCAACCCTGAGCGGGCTGATGTCTCACGTCAGATCCGTCAGGATTTGGCGCTTCTCTTTGCTGGCTTTGGGGCCTTGCTTGCGGCCGGCTCGCCTTTTGGCCCTCGCCTTGCCGGAGGTGGAGCAGACAAAGCGCTTGCGCCGCCACTGTCCGCGCCACTGCACCGCGGCGTCTCCAGCACAGTGACGCAGCCATCGAGGTCGTTGGTGGCCAGATGGGCGTAGCGCATGGTCATCGACAGCGTCTGGTGACCGAGCCACATCTGCACGCGCCTGATGTCGATGCCGCCCTGGACGAGACGCGAGGCGCAAGTATGGCGCAATATATGCGGCACGACCTGATCGTCGGCGCCAAGCCCGACTTCGGCCTTGGCATCGTTCCAGATGGCGCGAAACTGCGCCTGGCTGAGCTTGGTGAACGGGCCTTTGGGCCGGCGGCCCTCGGTGGCCGGCAGCTTGATCACCTCTTTTACCCGCTCGGTCATCGGAATGGTGCGGCTGCGGCCGGATTTGGTGATCCAGAAACTGACGCGGTGCTCCTGGATATCGTTCCAGATCAAACCCAGCGCTTCGCCGAGGCGGCAACCGGTGTCGACGAGAAAGACGGAAAGCCGATAAGCGTCCTCGCTGCGGCTCTTGATGGCAGCGAACAGCCGGGCCTCCTCGTCCCTTTCGAGGAAACGAATCCGTCCCGCCCGCTCCTTCTGGCGGCGGAACTCGGGCAGGCTGTGGATATCTCCCATCTTGTGAGCCTTGCGCAGCAGTTTGCTGAGGGCAGCCATCTTCCGGTTGATGGTTGCGTTGCTGTTGCCGCGCTGGCGCAAGGTGCCGATAAGATTGTCGAGGGTGCTTTGGTCAAAGGCGCTGAAACGCTCCCCAAGGAGGATCTCGTCTATTTCGCCGATGAAGGAGCTGACATTGTATTTATGCCGCCCGTCATCCCAAAGTATATCCCGGTATGCTGAAAAAAGTTCTCCGATCCTATGCGACTTTACTTCTCGTATCTTGTTGTAACTGTATTTTATCTTTGCAGTTTGAGAAGAAAACATCGAAAAATGATCAGAGGTTCCTCCCTCTTGAATCGCATCGTTCGTCATTATTCGCCACACCCCCGAGTGGATAGGCCTAGACCTACCTGCTTGGCGGTGCCCTTTCAAGAGTTTTAAGCGTTGCGGCCGATTTCATCCACCAGCGGCGGATCCCAACGACATCGTTCCACAACCCTGTTCAGCTACCGAACCCCCTTTTCCTTCTGTTTGCGACCAGTCGCGAAAACAAAAACAGCCCGGGCGTTAAGGCGCCCGGGCTGGATTTCACTTGCCTTAAGTCCAGCCCTTAGAACGAGCGCTGGAAGCGGAGGAAGCCGCCAACGGCGTTTTTCTTGTCGCCCGGGATGCCGGTCCAGTTGTATTCATAACCGGGCAGCGAGTCGCTATCGATGTGGTGGCTGTTATGAGCCCAGTCCACTTCGGCCGTGATCGTCATGCCGGGAACGATGTCGTAGGCGATATTGGCCGCGACGCCAGCTTCCTTGGCTTCGTCATACGACGCCTGGAGATTGAACGAGGTCTTCTCGTTGATGGTGTAGGTGCCACCACCCCAGACTGCCCAGTTACCGCCCCACTGCTTGTAGAAGTTGCGCGGGAGATTGTCGTCAGAGCCGTAGCCGGCCATCAAGAACAGCGACAGGTTCTGCATCGGCGTCACGTCGAGGCGAACCTTGCCGGCCCATTCTTCCAGGCTGCTGTCATAGGCAACAACACCGCTGATGGATCCCCAGCCCTGCGTGTACTTCACGCCGCCGACGACATACGGGACGTAGCTGTCGATCGAGTCGTGACCGAGATTGAGGACAAGTGGAGGCCCAACGTCAGCAACGACAAAGCCTTCACCGGTTTCCAACGAAACCACCGCCGAGAAGCCGTTTCCGGCATCGAAGTAATACTGGACGACGTTGGTGTCGAAGCCGCCGTAGGGAACGATCGTATCCTGGATGACGTTGCCGGCGTAGCCGGTGAACGTATTGAAGGCTGTTTCGTCCTTACCAACGCGGAGACCACCAAGCTGGATCCAGGCGAAGTTCAGCGAAACGCCTCTGCTGCCAAAGTTGGAAAAGGCGGTGTCGTCATAGTGACCCGTTCCCCAGTTGAAGCGGGTCTCGGTGTAGGTCTTCAAGGTGCCCATCTCGGTTTCCTGGCCGGTGTAGGTCCTCAACGTGAAGCGAGCCTGCTTGTAATAGCCGTCGTTGACGTTGTCTTCACCATCCAAGGCATCCGACAGGTCCTGGTACCTGGCGCCGTCGAACGAGCCAGCCTGGCCCACGGAGATGTCATAGCGGACATAGCCGCCGATGCGCAGGCAGATTTCGGTGCCGGGGATGTAGTAGTAGCCAGCGCCGTAGACGTCGCAGATCTTGACGTATTCAGCGGGTTCCGGCTCGGCGACGACGACGGCGTCGGCGGCGCGCGCACCGGAAACTGCGATCAGTGCCGCAGCGGAGCCGAGAAGAAGGCTCTTGATGTTCATTTTCTGACCTCCAGTCAAAAGTTAAAAAACGGGTCTGGGTATTCTTTGCTGAAGGACAGCGTTCCCTGCCCCATCCCCACTACCGAAAAAGATGCGCACCGCGCCGCTCCTTCAAACCCGACATTACCCATGAGACGGCGGCGTTCAACCACGATCGTACCGGCAAAAGGTTTGTGTTGGCGCTATACCCCGGCGTTGTTGCACAAATGACACGATTTGGCCTCACTCCGAAAGCTCCCGTTAACCAACGGCCCTTCGCAAGCCGTTGCAAACCGCGGATTCCGGCGATGGTCGGCCCGAAATGTGACCATGGCCCGAGTCGCGAACCAGGGAATTGCCGTAGAATCGCCACATCGCCGCGCGGCGCTTTGGCGAAGGGTCGATTTTTCAAGGATAATAGCGTCAGCTTGTTGATTGTGCCGGCGCTTTTCTTTATCCACCGGCGCAACGGAGAGGTGGCCGAGTGGTCGAAGGCGCTCCCCTGCTAAGGGAGTAGAGGTCAAAAGCTTCTCGTGGGTTCGAATCCCATCCTCTCCGCCACCCGAAGCCGCATTTTGGGCGTAGGGTGTCGCCCGAAGCTACGAAGTAGCGCAGGGGGACCATGTGGTACGTCTATTTTCTGCAACTCGGTAACGGCGATGTCTATGTCGGATCGACCAACGATCTTCGACGCCGTTTTGATTCGCACCGATCAGGCTATGTGACTTCGACCAAGGCCTATCTGCCTGTAACTTTGAAGTCCTACGTCGGGGTTGAAACCGAGGCCAACGCACGGCAACTCGAGCGATATTTCAAGACCGGTTCTGGCAAGGCCTTTGCGAGTAAACGTTTTTGGCCGACACGGCCTCATTGACGGCCTTAGGACCTATCTATTTGAAATATAAATAAAAACAAACCCAACGAGCTGCTTTTCGCCGACCTCCGTCCCGATTCTGACTGGAGGTCAGAAAATGAACATCAAGAGCCTTCTTCTCGGCTCCGCTGCGGCACTGATCGCAGTTTCCGGTGCGCGCGCCGCCGATGCCGTCGTCGTCGCCGAGCCGGAACCCGCTGAATACGTCAAGATCTGTGACGTCTACGGCGCTGGTTACTTCTACATCCCCGGCACCGAAACCTGTCTGCGTATCGGCGGCTATGTTCGCTATGACATCGGCATCGGTGACGTCGGCTCATTCGACGGTGCAAAGACTACCGATCAGCAGGACGGCGACTCTCAGGATACCTACTACAAGCACGCCCGCTTCACGCTGAAGACCTGGACCGGTCAGGAAACCGAGCTCGGTACCTTGAAGACCTACACCGAGACCCGCTTCAACTGGGGTAACCACAACGATTATCTTGATGACAACTTCAATGGCGGTACGAGCGTTTCGCTGAACTTTGCCTGGGTCCAGCTCGGTGGTTTGCGCGTCGGTAAGGACGAATCGGCCTTCGACACCTTCATCGGCTACGCCGGCAACGTCATCCAGGATACGCTGGTCCCCTACGGCGGCTTCGACACCAACGTCGTCCAGTATTACTTCGATGCCGGAAACGGCTTCTCGGCCGTGGCTTCGTTGGAAACCGGTTCGGGCAGTGCCGCTGCGGATCCTGGCATTTTCCAAGACAGCAACAGCGGCAATGATTCCATCGACAGCTATGTCCCGTATGTCGTCGGCGGCATCAAATACACGCAGGGCTGGGGCTCGATCACCGGTGTCGCCGCCTATGACAGCACCTGGGAAGAGTGGGCCGGCAAGGTTCGCGTCGACGTTACGCCGATACAGAACCTGACACTGTTCATCATGGCCGGCTACGGCTCTGACGACAACATCGACCGCAACTTCTACAAGCAGTGGGGCGGCAACTGGGCAGTCTGGGGTGGTGGCACCTACACCATCAACGAGAAGACCTCGTTCAATCTCCAGGCCTCGGCTGACGATGACAAAAACTACGGCGTCGCCGCGAACATTGCCTACGATATCGTTCCCGGTCTCACGATCACTGCCGAAGTCGATTGGGCCCGCGACGGCCAGTTTGACAAAGCCTACGATCGCAACTGGACCAATGCCGACGACAAGGACAGCGTCGGCGGGATGCTCCGCTTCCAGCGCTCATTCTAGCAGTCCGAGCTAGTTTGAGATTGAACCCGGCGGGCAACCGCCGGGTTTTTCATATCGGCGCGAGGCAGCTGTCAACTCTCGATGCATAATGCAGGCTGCTGCTGAGCAGCCGATCGCAGGGCTGGTCGAATGCAATGCTCGCTCCGCACGCTTGTTCGTGCAAAAGAAAAACTTGGGCCGATCTGAAGAGCTGGCCTACCGGATCAATGTATCTCGACAGCAAGTCACGATCGACCTCGGCCGATCGGGCGCATCCTACTTGTTCAAATTTCAGCCAGATCGCCCAAGGCGTCAATCAGCGGCTGAATTGCGCTCTCATACTTTTTCCAGCGCTTGACCGATGATGCATAGATCGGCTGCCGCACCTGCCAGCGGCTGGGGGTATTGACCGACCCGCTCGTCTCGAAAAAGCGCAAGCAGGCATCGTCCCAGGTCAATCCAAGATGATCGATGAGACGGCGGGATTGTGCTTCTTGATCGACAACCAGCGTCTCGTAGCGACTTTCGAAGATACGTCGCGGAAAAATCTTATTCCAATGTCGCATCAGGCGATCATATTCACGGTAGTACAGCCCGAGAGTCTTAAGATCGGCGTTGTAGCCATGCTCCTTGTTGAACCTCAAGACGAAGCAGGAGACGCAATTGTCGATGGCATCGCGCCGGCAATGAATTATGCGTGCGTTGGGAAAGAGAATTCCGATCAAGCCGATAACCTCGAAATTATGAGGCATCTTGTCGACGATGCGTAACGCGCCAGGCGCGTGTTGACGCAGATAGGACAGGTATTCTTCGGCCAGCGCCCTAGACTGGTCCCTCGTCATTGACATGATCGAACTGCGCAAGGCCTCATCCGACTGCGTTCCGAAACCCATCAAGCCCGCCATTCGCCGTAGTTTAGAAAGCTCCCCGGCGCCATGGACATCCGGATGGCTCGCGCAGATTTGCTCCGTCAGCGTCGTCCCCGACCGGGGCATGCCCAGCACAAACACAGGCACTTCGGACGGACTGCCGTGGCCAGCCTTGGCTTCCAACAGTGACGGGCTGAATATCTCGATCATGGAATCGATGCTGCGCCGGAAGGACTCCAGATCGAAACCATGGCCAGCGGCCTTTTTTGCCTTCTGGAAGTGATCCATCGCCTCTTCATAACGCTGAAGATCGTTCAGCACTTTGCCTGCGGCGTGATGGAGCTGCGATGCAACATCCGGGTCAAGCTTGGGATTGGAGAGTTCGCTCAGGATAAAGTCGAGCTCGGCAGGTTTTTCGGTGAACTTGCGCGTGTCGACCAGGCTATTGTAGGCCTCTCCAACATCGACGCGACGTTCGATTGCCTGCTTCAGATACGCTCCGGCTTCGTCCATGCGACCGACGCTGGTGAGTGCACCAGCCAGACCTGTCCGGACCATGGGATGATCGCTGTTGATCTTTAGCGCCTTCTCGTAAAGGGGCAAAGCCATCTCGGCCTTGTCGAAGTTGACGTAGGCACGCGCCAGTCCGCAAAGCGCTTCCACCAGATCGGGCTTCAATTCACAGGCGCGCTGCAGGTGTTTGATAGCAAGCAAGCTGTCGCCGAGCTTTAGACCGATCTCTCCCAGGCTGAGGTGGAAATAAGGATTTTGAGGCGCCTGGCTTGCTGCCCGCGCAAAATATTGGAGAGCCAACTCATCGTCGACACCGAGCCCCAACGTGCCGAGTATATAGAGCGAAAGCGGGTGGTTGGGCGTGCGGGCGAGAACGCGATGGCATAATTCCTCCGCCTCCGGGAGCCGCTTGGCTTGCTGAAGTTCGAGCGCCTGTCGCAGCAGCATGTCGTCAGCTTGCGCGCGCGACGGCGGTTTCACTTTCGGCGGTTGCACGTTCGGCGCCGAACGGGACTTTATGTGCTTGGACCAAGCGGGTGGCAGTCGGTTGCTCATCATGTCTCGCTAGCAAAATGATCCGGGAGAATCCAGCCTGACGTTCCCGCCTGCCGCGGAACTTGCGCAGGCCAAGCCGGCAGGCTAGCAAGAAGAAGGCCCCCTTTCGAACGAGCCCTATCATGCGCCTGCGCCCTCCCCTTACGCCGCTCATCGACGCGCTTCCCTCCACGGTGCCGTTTGTCGGCCCGGAGGCGCAGGAGCGTGATCGCGGCCGCGCCTTTCGCGCCCGCATCGGCGCCAATGAGAGCAGTTTTGGCCCTTCCCCGCGCGTCATTGCCCGCATGGCTGAGATTGCCGGCGACATGTGGATGTATTGCGACCCTGACAATCACGATTTGAAGGTAGCTGCCGCCGGGCATCTCGGCGTCGGCGCCGAAAACGTCGTCATCGGCGAAGGCATAGACGGGCTGCTCAGCCTGGTGGCGCGCATGTATGTGGCGCCCGGCGACGCGGTGGTGACCTCGCGCGGCGCCTATCCGACCTTCAACTTTCATGTTGCCGGCGTCGGCGGCCGGCTGGTCGCAGTGCCCTACGAGAACGATCGGGAAAACCTCGACGGCCTGCTGGCGGCAGTGGCCAAGGAAAAGGCGCCACTGGTCTACCTGTCCAATCCGGACAATCCGATGGGCAGTTGGTGGGAAGCCGCCGAGCTCAGCCGCTTCATCGAAGCCTTGCCGGAGACCACGATGCTGGTACTCGACGAAGCCTATGGCGAATTAGGGCCAGCCTCAGCGCTGCCGCCGATCGATATGGCGCGCCCGAACGTCATCCGCATGCGCACCTTCTCCAAGGCCTATGGGCTGGCCGGCATACGCTGCGGCTATGCGGTGGCCGAGGCCCAGGTGATTCGGGACTTCGAGAAGATCCGCAACCACTATGGCGTCAGCCGCATGGCGCAGATCGCCGGTGTCGAGGCGCTTGCCGATCAGGCCTGGCTGGAGAGCGTGGTGGCGCGGGTCGCCGCCGGCCGTCGACGCATTGCCGCAATAGCCGAAGCGAACGGGCTGAAGCCGCTGGCTTCGGCCACAAATTTCGTCACCATCGACTGCGGCCGCGACGGCGCTTTCGCACTAAAAGTGCTGCAGGCGCTGTTGTCACGCGACGTCTTCATCCGCAAGCCGATGGTGCCGGTTCTCGACCGCTGCATCCGGGTCAGTGTCGGCCTCGACCACGAACTCGACATCTTTGCCGAGGAACTGCCTGGCGCGCTGGCGGCAGCGCGGGGGAACTGAAGAGCCTTCGCCCTATGTGGCTGACCGGCGGCAACGCGGTTGAATTTGCACGGCGATGCGCCAGACTCGACTCAGAGGATGGAGAGCGTGATGACCGACCGGACTGTGCAGGTACGCATTTACGGCAAGGTGCAAGGCGTCAGCTACCGGGTCTGGGCGCGGCGCGAGGCGTCGGCGCTTGGCCTTGCCGGGTGGGTGCGCAACGAAGTTGACGGCTCGGTGACAGCCTTGATTGCAGGGACCGATGCGGCGGTCTCGACAATGATCGAACGGCTTCGGCAAGGGCCCCCAGAGGCAGCGGTTTCGAAGGTCGATGTCGAGGAGATCGAGGCTCGCGACATGTCGGCCGATTTCAGGATTGTTGCCTAGCAAGGCATGGTCCTGCTCATTCGCTTCCATCGCACAAAGTTCTCGAGGGTGCAGATAGAGCAAATCTGAAGCCATTGCCCTGCCCGGACGCGCCTCTTGAATTAATTGAACGTTTGTTTTATTTTCCGCGAAAAGGCGGCTTGTCATGGCGCGTACGACCGGTTCCGACGGAGAGAAGACCGAAGCTGCGGTCCGCGAGGCGGCAGTCAGCCTGATTGCGCGTCTCGGCTACGAGGCGATGTCGATGCGCCAGTTGGCGGCCGAGGTCGGCGTCCAGGCAGCGGCGCTGTACCGCTACTTCCCGACCAAGCAGGACCTTCTGTTCATGCTGATGCGTGAGCATATGGAAGGCTTGATCGAGGCGTGGCGCGCAACACGCCCTGTCGGCGCTGATCCGGCAGCGCGGCTTGCCGCTTATGTCGAAAACCACATCGCTTTCCATATCGAACGCCGCCACTCCACCCATGTCTCGAACATGGAGCTGCGCAGCCTGTCGCATGAAAAACTCACGCAGATCCTGCGCATGCGCACGGCCTACGAGAAGGAGCTGCGCGCCATCCTGCGCGACGGCGTCGAAGCGGGGTTATTCAGCATCGAAGACACCGGGCTCACCGCCATGGCGCTGATCCAGATGATGACCGGCGTCATCGTCTGGTTCCGGCCGGGCGAGCGGCTGTCGATCGCCGAAGTCACCGCTACATATCTGGCAATGACAATGCGCCTTGTTGGAGCAAAGAGCGATGGCGCGTCAACGAGCTACGACGCCGCGCCTCTATTCGGGCGCGCAAAGGACGCTCTAGCAACTTGATTTCGCGCATGATCCCGATTTCGGGATCGTGCGCCGGGAGGAACGGCATGTACATGCATACGCTCAACTTCGGGCTTGACGAAGACATCGAGGCGCTGCGCGACCTGGTGCGGCGCTTCGCCCAGGAAAAGATCGCACCGATCGCCGCCGAAATCGACCGCTCGAACGAATTCCCGGCACATCTGTGGGCCGAACTCGGCGGGCTCGGCCTGCTCGGCATCACCGCCGATCCCGATTTCGGCGGCACCGGCATGGGCTACCTTGCCCATGTCGTGGCGATGGAGGAGATTTCGCGCGCCTCGGCCTCGGTCGGCCTCTCCTACGGCGCCCATTCCAACCTCTGCGTCAACCAGATCAACCGCTGGGCGACGCAGGCGCAGAAGGAAAAGTATCTGCCATCGCTCTGCAGCGGCGAAAAGGTCGGCGCACTGGCGATGTCGGAATCGGGTGCCGGCTCCGATGTCGTGTCGCTGCGCCTGCGCGCCGAAAAGCGCAACGACCGCTATGTGCTCAACGGCACCAAGATGTGGATCACCAACGGGCCGGATGCCGAGACGCTGGTCGTCTACGCCAAGACCGATCCGGAACTCAATTCGCGCGGCATCACCGCCTTCATCGTCGAAAAAGCCTTTGCCGGTTTTTCGGTGGCGCAAAAGCTCGACAAGCTCGGCATGCGCGGCTCGAACACCGGCGAGCTGGTGTTCGAGGATGTCGAAGTGCCGTTCGACAATGTGCTGCACGAGGAAGGGCGCGGCGTCGAGGTGCTGATGTCGGGCCTCGACTACGAACGCGCCGTGCTGGCCGGCGGCCCGGTCGGGCTGATGGCGGCCTGCCTCGACGTGGCGATACCGTACGTGCATGAACGCAGGCAGTTCGGTCAGCCGATCGGCGAGTTCCAGCTGGTGCAAGGCAAGCTCGCCGACATGTATGCGACGATGAACGCGGCGCGCGCCTACGTCTATGCCGTGGCCGCCTCTTGCGATCGCGGTGAGACGGCCCGCAAGGATGCTGCCGGCTGTATTCTCTTCGCCGCCGAAAAGGCAACGCTGATGGCGCTCGACGCCATCCAGCTTTTGGGCGGCAACGGCTACATCAATGACTACCCGACCGGCCGGCTTTTGCGCGACGCCAAGCTTTATGAGATCGGCGCCGGCACCAGCGAAATCCGTCGCTGGCTGATCGGACGAGAAATCATGTCGGAGAGCGCCTGATGGCATTCTTTTGCGCTTTTGCCAGAAGCCGCACGATGTGGCATACTTCGGGCAATGTGCCACAATGCAGGCGAGGTGGACCATGGCGGGCAGAACGGGAAAGTCCGGATTTGACGAAGATCCGCAAACACAGTTCGATGCCGGCGCTCGCCAACCACAGCTTCGCGCTCCGGCGAAACGCGAGCGTGTCAAGCTTGGCGAGGGCGGGCGCTTCGTCATCCCTGCCGCGATGCGCGAGGAGATGGGCGTGAAGCCTGGCGACGATATGATCCTGCATGTCGAGAACGGCGAACTGCGGGTAAGATCGTGGCTGCAGAATCTGCGACGCGTCCAGGCCGAATTGTCAGCGTTGAAACAGCCCGGTGAAAGCGTCGTCGACGAATTTCTGAAAGAGCGACGGGAAGAGCAGCGCCGAAGCGACAAGCGTCTCGACCGGCTTCACGCCGAAGGGACAACGGGAAAGCGGGCGAAATGAAGCCCTATGTCATGGACAGTTCGGCGGCGCTCGCAATCCTGCTCAACGAGCAAGGCACCGATAATGCTTTGGGGTTCGCGCCGGATGCACAATGCAGTTCGGTCAATGCGGCCGAAATCATCGCCAAGCTGATCGACAAGGGACGCAGCATGGAACAGGCTGCGGACGACCTCGCCAGTCTCGGCATGCCGATCGCCGTTTTCGACGACGCGATGGGCATCGCCGCCGGGCAGCTTCGCCAATTGACGCGGCATCGCGGCTTGTCGCTGGGCGATCGGGCTTGCCTGGCGCTGGCAATTCGCGAGAATGCCATTGCCGTCACCGCTGATCGCGATTGGGGCGACCTCGATGTCGGCTGCAAGATCGAGCTGATCCGGTAGCGCCATGGCCCCCCTCACCTCGCAGATATCGCCCGCCTCCGATATTTTCCGCGCCAATGCCGGGCGCATGCGGGCGCTGGTCGCCGATATTGCTGAAAAAGCCGCCGCCATCGAGCGCGGTGGCTCGGAAGAGGCGCGTGAGCGGCACGTCTCCCGCGGCAAGCTCCTGCCGCGGCAACGCCTAGCCCAATTGCTCGACACAGGCTCGCCCTTCCTCGAAATCGGCCAGTTCGCGGCATGGTCGATGTATGGCGAGGACATCCCTTCGGCCGGCCTCATCGCCGGCATCGGCCGCGTCGAAGGCACCGAAGTGATGGTCGTCGTCAACGACGCCACGGTGAAGGGCGGCACCTATTATCCGCTGACGGTGAAGAAGCATCTGCGTGCACAGGAGATCGCATTGCAGAACAATCTGCCTTGCGTCTATCTGGTCGACAGCGGCGGCGCCAATCTGCCCAACCAGGACGAGGTGTTTCCCGACCGCGATCATTTCGGCCGCATCTTCTACAACCAGGCCAACATGTCGGCCGCCGGCATTCCGCAGATCGCCTGCGTCATGGGCTCGTGCACGGCCGGCGGCGCCTATGTGCCTGCGATGTCGGATGAGACAATCATGGTGCGCAACCAGGCAACCATCTTTCTCGGCGGGCCGCCGCTGGTGAAGGCGGCCACCGGCGAGGACGTCACCGCCGAGGACCTCGGTGGCGCCGACGTGCACACAAGGCTTTCCGGCGTTGCCGACCACTATGCGCTCGACGACGAGCATGCGCTGGCCATATGCCGGCGTATCGTCAAAAACCTGAATCGGAACAAAAATGTAAGCCTGGCCTTGCAGAAATCGATTCCGCCGCTTCACGATCCACATGAACTCTACGGCATCGTGCCGACGGATCTGCGCCAGCCCTATGACGTGCGCGAGGTAATCGCCCGCACCGTCGACGGCTCCGAGTTCGATGAGTTCAAGCAGAATTATGGCACCACGCTGGTCACCGGTTTCGCCCATCTCAGCGGCATGCCGGTCGGCATCGTCGCCAACAATGGCGTGCTGTTTTCGGAAAGCGCGCTGAAGGGCGCGCACTTCATCGAGCTGTGCTGCCAGCGCAAGATCCCGCTGATTTTCCTGCAGAACATCACCGGCTTCATGGTCGGGCGAAAATACGAGGCCGGCGGCATCGCCAAGGACGGCGCCAAGCTGGTCATGGCGGTCGCAACGGCCAAGGTGCCGAAGGTGACCGTGATCATCGGCGGCTCGTTCGGTGCCGGCAATTACGGCATGTGCGGACGCGCCTATTCGCCACGCTTCCTGTGGATGTGGCCGAATGCCCGCATTTCGGTGATGGGCGGCGAGCAGGCGGCAACGGTGCTGGCCGTGGTCAAGCGCGAAGGCATCGAGCGCAAGGGCGGGGAATGGAGCGCTGAGGAGGAAGCGAAATTCAAGAAGCCGATCCTGATGAAGTACGAGCACGAGGGACACCCGCTCTATTCGTCGGCAAGGCTCTGGGACGACGGCATCATCGACCCGGCCAAGACCCGCGAGGTGCTGGCGCTCAGCCTTTCGGCCGCGCTCAACGCCGAGATCGAGGAGACAAAATTCGGCGTGTTCAGGATGTGAGATGAGCGAAATCGGCCAGAGGATTCGCATTCAAACCGGCGACATCACGAAGCTGGCGGTCGATGCCATCGTCAACGCCGCCAATACCTCTCTTCTCGGAGGCGGCGGCGTCGACGGCGCTATCCACCGCGCGGCCGGCCCCGAGCTTGTGGCAGAATGCCGGACCTTGCATGGCTGCAAGGTCGGAGACGCAAAAATCACCAAGGGCTACAGGCTGCCCGCGCGCTACGTCATTCATACGGTCGGGCCGGTCTGGCAAGGTGGCAGCAAAGGAGAAGCCGAACTGCTCGCCTCCTGCTATCGCCGGTCGCTCGAAATCGCCGCCGCAAAGGACTGCCGGACGGTGGCGTTTCCTGCGATCTCGACCGGGGCCTACCGCTATCCGAAGGATCAGGCGACGCAAATTGCTGTCGGGACCGTGAGCGCCTTCATCGGCCAGAACATCGCTCCGGCAACCGTCATTTTCTGCTGCTTCGACGAGCCGACGGCCGAATTGTATCAGCGGGTCGTCGCTGCACTCGGCAGGGTGTGACCCTGCGCGGGAGACAACCCACCACATCTCCAGACTATTTTTTGCTTCTCGATCTGGCCAGACGAAAGAATCACGGCTATTGATCATCGCAAATACCAATGGGGATTGGGCGAAGATGAGGCGGCGGGTTTTTCAGAGAACAACTGCGCATATACTTGCGGCGTTGCTTATATTAGCGACGCCTGGCATCAGTGCAGCGGAGTCGCTGGCGGGAAGCAAGGGCGAGACCCGTTTCTATCCCTATTTGCCGCAGAGCCCGAAGGATCCGTGTACCAGGGCCTACAAGGCCTATGTAGCGGCCGGCGGCCATTCAGCCTATGCAACCACTCCGTATTCCCGGGTGCGTTTTCTGTACATCATCTGCGGCTCGCGCTTGAATGCACCGTCACAGCAAGCTGCCGAAGAATTGGCGTTGAAATCCTGTCAGGCCGCCCGCAACAGTTACAGAGTTACAACAGGCGGCGGCTGCGAAATCGCTGCCTCCAAGTAGGCGAATATATTTCAGTGTTTGGGGTTCAAATGGGTTTGGCAATGAAATCTTTATCAATCAAGCGAGCAACCATGTCGGTACTTGCACTGCTTGTGGCCTCTGCACCGAATGTCGGCGCCGCCGAATCGCTGGCGGGAAGCAAGGGCGACAGCCGCTTTCCGGTCTATTTTGCACCGGGTACAATCGGAGGCTGCGGCAAGAATTACAAGGACTATGTGGCGGCTGGCGGTCACTCGGCCTATGCGATGACGCCATTCAACTGGGCAACCGAATTCACTATTTGCGGTGCTTATCTGAATGCAACATCCCAGAAGGCTGCGGAGGCGCTGGCGTTGAAATCCTGCCAGTCCGCGCGCAGCAAGTACAAGGTCACGACTGCAGGGGCCTGCGCCATAGCTGCCTCCAAATAGACCGACACCCGTCGGCCTTCGACATATTCAATGGGTGGGAAAAATGAAATCTATAAGCGTCAAACAAGCAGTCTTCTCGCTGATAACCGGGTTGCTTCTAATCTCGAGCCCCAATGTCGGCGCGGCGGAATCGCTGGCTGGAAGCAAGGGCGACGTCCGCTTCTACCCGTATTTTCCGGCGACCGCGGATCGGCCATGCACCAAGGCATATAAGGCCTATGTGGCGGCCAGCGGCCATTCAGCTTATGCGACCACTCCGTATTCCCGGGTGCGTTCGTTGTACATCCTGTGCGGCTCGCGCTTGAATGCGCCCTCGCAAAAGGCTGCCGAGGATATGGCGATGAAATCCTGCCAGGTCACCCGCGACCGTTACAGGGTCACGACCGGGGGAGCTTGCGAAATCGCGGCCTCAAAGTAGGCAGGCCTCGCTTGCCTACCCTTTGACCGCCAGACTACAAAGCAGGGCATTGCCGCAGTTCGCGTGACGAGAATTCGCGCCGTTGGCGGCAGCTCTGCCTGTGGAGGCCCGATGTTCGCCAAGATCCTGATCGCCAACCGTGGCGAGATCGCCTGCCGGGTGATCCGCACGGCACGCAGGATGGGTGTGCGCAGCGTCGCCGTCTATTCCGACGCCGACGATCGCGCCTTGCATGTCGAAATGGCCGACGAAGCGGTGCATATCGGCGCCTCTACCGCCAACGAAAGCTATCTGCGCGGCGACAAGATCATCGCGGCGGCTTTGGCCACAGGTGCCGCGGCCATCCACCCGGGCTACGGCTTTCTTTCGGAAAACCCCGATTTCGTCGACCAGGTGGTCGCGGCGGGGCTGATCTTCATTGGGCCGTCGGCGGCCTCGATCCGTGCCATGGGACTGAAGGACGCGGCCAAGCGGCTGATGGAAAAGGCCGGCGTGCCTGTCGTTCCGGGCTATCACGGCGAAGCGCAGGAGATCGTGTTGCTCGCCTCCAAGGCGCGCGAGATAGGCTACCCCGTACTGATCAAGGCGCGCGCCGGCGGCGGCGGCAAAGGCATGCGGCGCGTCGAGCATCCCGATGATTTTTCGGAAGCACTGTCGGGCGCGCGGCGCGAGGCGAAAGCCGCGTTCGGTGACGACCGCGTCTTGGTGGAAAAATATGTCGACAAGCCGCGCCACATCGAAGTGCAGGTGTTTGGTGACAATTTCGGCAACGCCGTGCATCTTCACGAACGCGACTGCTCGGCGCAGCGCCGCCACCAGAAGGTGATCGAGGAGGCGCCTGCCCCCGGCATGACGCCGGCACTGCGCAAGGCGATGACGGAGGCGGCGGTGAAAGCCGCCAAGGCAATCCACTATTCCGGCGCCGGTACCATCGAGTTCATCGTCGATGCCTCGCAAGGTCTGAAGGCCGACCGTTTCTGGTTCATGGAAATGAACACCCGTCTGCAGGTCGAGCACCCCGTCACCGAAATGGTCACCGGCATCGACCTGGTCGAGTGGCAGTTGCGGGTAGCCTCCGGCGAAAAACTGCCGAAGACGCAGAGCGAGATCGCGCTCTCCGGCCACGCCTTCGAGGCGCGCATCTATGCCGAGGACGCGGCAAGAGGGTTTTTGCCGGCGACCGGCACCTTGCACCATTTGAAATTTCCGCAGCCGGCACCGGAGGGTGCGACCATGCGCGTCGAAACCGGTGTACGCGCTGGCGATGCGATTTCGCCGTTCTACGATCCGATGATCGCCAAGCTGATCGTTCATGGCAAGGACAGACGGACGGCGCTCACGGCGCTTGGCACGGCACTGTCGCAGACCGAAATCGCCGGCTCGACGGTCAACACTGGCTTTCTTGCCGCGCTGGCCGCTACTGCGGATTTTGCGGCGGGCGATGTCGATACCGGCCTGATCGCCAGGCACCAGCAGGCGTTGACGGCGGTTCCGCCGCCGAGCGGTGAGACGATTGCCGCCGCGGCACTTGCCGCGTCCGGTGCGCGCGACTTGCCGTCCTCGGACGATCCCTGGTCGTCACTGGCCGGCTATGCGCATTTCCACGCTGTAGCGCGGAGCACCCTGCTGAAGTTTGGCGAGCAGGAGATCGGCGCGCGCGTGTCGGTGCGGCCGGACGGGCGGTTCGAGGTGGCGCTGGATGCGCCCTATGACAGCGTCAATTCGCGGGATCTCCGCGCGGCGCCTCGCCTCGCCCGCTGGCCGGGCCACGTCACGGTCTTCGATGGCGCCATCGGCTACGGTTTTGCCGTGCCGGATCCGCTGGCCCGAGCCGACGAAGCCGCCGCCGCTTCCGGCAGCCTGCGCGCGCCAATGCCCGGCCTGGTCAAATTGGTGCGTGCAGGCAAAGGCGAGTCCGTGATCAAGGGCCAGCCGCTGCTGATCCTGGAGGCGATGAAGATGGAGCACACCATTGCCGCGCCCCATGACGGGGTTATCGCCGAGATTGCTGCCGAAGGCGCGCAGGTAACCGACGGCACCGTGCTGGTTCGCTTTGTCGAGGAACCTCAGTTGACTGCTGTTTCCCTATCCACGAAGTGATCTCGAACGCGTGACAAAGGCGTCGCCAAAAAAAATGTGGCCGGGTTTGACCCCCGGCCATGTTCGATTACAGCAGCGCGTCTTGCGGCGCCGCGGCCATCACGGTTGGATCGGCGCGTATTTGCCGTCATGCCACTGGTTGATGTCGTAGCTCGCGTTCTTGAGGTCGCCCTTCTCGTCGAAGGTGACCGAGCCGACAACCGTGCTGATCGGCTGGCCGTTCTTTAACGCTTCGGCGACTTTTGCCGGATCGTCGCTGCCGGCGCGTTTGATGCCTTCGGCGAAGGCCTGGATCACCGCATAGGAAAACAGCGTGAAGCCCTCAGGCACGAAGCCGCCGGCCTTGATCTTGGCGATGGCCTCCTTGGCTTCGGGCTTCGCCTGCGGATTCGATGGGAAGACGAACATGGTGCCTTCGCCGGCCGGACCGGCAACCTGCCAGAATTCCGGCGAAGCGATCGAGTCCGGCATGATCAACTGGAACTTGAGGTTCTGCTCCGCCGACTGGCGCAGGATCAGGCCGGCTTCGGGGTGATAGCCGCCGAAATAGACGACGTCGGCTTTCAGCTCCTTGAGCTTGGTAACAAGAGCGGAATAGTCCTTCTCGCCAGCGTTGATGCCCTCGTAGAGGATTTCATTGAGACCGTTCTGGTTCATCGTTGCCTTCACGGCATCGGCCACGCCCTGCCCATAGGCGCTCTTGTCGTGCAGGATGACGACTTTCTTGCCGGCATATTTCTTGGCGATCCAGGGACCGATGAAAGCGCCCTGCGCATCGTCGCGCGTGTAGAGGCGCATGATCGTCGGCCAGCCGGCTTTCGCCGCTGCATCGGTCAACACCGGGTTCGAGGAAGCCGGACTCATCATCAGCGCACCGGCTTCGGCGTAGACAGCGGAGGCCGGGATGCTGGAGCCCGAGCAGGCGTGGCCATCGATGAACTTGACACCGTTGGCGATGATGCGGTTGGCGACCGAAACCGCCTGCTTCGGATCGCACTGGTCATCCTCGATGTCGAGCTTGATCTGGCGGCCGTCGACGCCGCCCGCCGCGTTGATCGCGTCGGCGGCGGCTTGCGCGCCTTGCTTAAACTGATCGCCGATGTTGGCAAGCTGACCGGTCATCGGTCCGACCACCGAAAAGGTGATGTCATCGGCGAAGGCGACCGGCGCGGTCATCATCAGGCCAAATATGGCTGCGCTGAAAATACTGAATTTCTTCATGGTGACACAACTCCTCCACTCTCGCGCGACCATCCCGGCCGCGCCTCTTCCAGAATGGCGGGAGAATTTCATCCTTCACCGGAGCTGTCTAGACGCATCGTCGGCGCTCGATTGGGCCTGTAATGCGCTGTTCCAAAGACAAAGCCGCGCCAGCCTTGTTCCGGCCGGTCGCAGCTTTTCTCATCGAGTTCCCGAGGTATCCCCACCAGGATCCGCTCGCCTTCCCTGTTTGTACGGTTTATGGCGCGGCTCGTCCGCCGTGTTCTTGATCTTGTTGGCCCGGCCGTCTTGCGCGGCCTTGATTTTTCGGGCCCGGCCCTCTGCGCGGCCTTGACCCGAAGCGTCCCTGTCGTGAGGTCAGTACCCCTTGTGAGGTCGATGCCGGCGAATTCAGTGCATCGTCATCCATTCGCGAGCTTCGCGCAGCGCCTTGGCGATCTCGACCTTCGACATGGCGGCAGACAATTCGGAGCGCAGTTCCGCGGCGCGGGCCGAACCCTTGATCGCGGCGATGTTGAACCATTTGTGGGCGGCGACGACGTCGGTCTCGCAATCGCGGCCAGTCGCATACATCATGCCCAACTCGAAAAGAATATCGGCCTGGGCGGTTGCCCCCATGGCGCCGAAGCCGGCTTCAAGCATTTCAAAACGTGCCATTTCAAATCCCCTGTTCTGGCTCCCGAGAGCTGTCTCCGTATGTCCCTCGGTGTCCTTGATTACCGTCGGGGGCGGCCGCTCTTTCGATGCTTTCGAGAATGCCCCGGAGGCTTGAATCCGTCGTTAAATGGCGTGCTTAATTTGAGGAAAACAAAGCTAAAACAAGAGGTAAACACGAAAATTCGTTAAGGATACAAAGCCAGCAATCGCGCCGGTTTGCACAAGATTTGAAGAAAACTTGCGAGGCGCGGATCAAGACTCCGCTAACCACAGAAGACAAAGACGTGTGCGGCCCGTTTCATCTTTCGCCGGCGCGGCCGTTCGGGAGCGGGCAAAAACCCGCAACCCTTCCGTGGCGGCACCGCTTTTGTTTTTCCGGGAGCTGGACTAGCTTACGTTTGCGTAAGGGGCAGACACCCGGGACGGAGCCCGATTGGACTTACCTGAGGGAGGAAAGACATGTTTCGACAAGTGAGCCTGGCCCTCGCGGCCGCAATAATGATGACCGGCGCGGCATGGGCCGATCCGATCGAAGGCAATTGGAAAACGCAAGCCGGATCGACTGCCGCCATTTCGGGTGGCGGCGGGGCATTTTCGATTACGCTCAAATCCGGCAAATTTGCCGGCAAGAACATCGGTTCACTGAAGGTTGCCGGCGACAACAAATATGCCGGCACGATAACCGACCCGGAAACCGACAAGACCTATTCGGGCAAGGCTTCGCTTTCCGGCAGTTCTCTCAAGATGAGCGGCTGCGTGCTCGGCGGGCTGATCTGCAAGAGCCAGACCTGGCACAAGCTCTGATCGTGCCCTTCCTGCCGGGGTGAGCGGGGCCAGTCGGCCCCGTTTTCATGTTATCGGTCTCGCAGCCATGGTGTCGCCATGGGTCGCTGCACTCACAGCGGACCCTCTCAGAGATCATCAACCATTTTTGAACCGCAGATGAACGCCGGGATCAGAGCCGGTTCAGCCGGGGCAAGGCATTGTCATGCGTGTTGAAGGAGACACCGCGCAATGCTTGCCCGCCGCTTCACCATCGTCTGCCTGCTGATGAGTCTGTTCGGCATGTTGTTCGCCGTCCTTGTCGCCGAAGCCGGCCGGCCGTCCCGCTCCTGGGACGTCGCCAGTTCCTGCCGACTCGGTTGCTTGAACCATCTTCACCACTGAAACGACAAAGAGCTGAACCTTTAGAGAAAAGCAAAACGCCAATGAACCGCCTCGCCGCCAACACCCTCAAGACGCTTCGGCTGCTGCCGCGCGCGGCGCTCATCCTGACTGTTCTTTCGGTACCGGTACTGGCCGTGCCGACGATGCGCACCAATGCCGGCTCGACGATCGAGGCGCCTGCGTTGAGGAAGTCAGGCCTCGGCTTTGTGCTGCTGGTTAGCCTGCAGCGCGGTTAGCAGACCGAAAAACGCCGACAGCGCGTATTGAGGCCGCCTTACCCCCTCCCAACCGCGCGTCCAACTCTCTATATTGGGTCATGGAAAAGCGAATCTATCCCCAAGCCATTGAATCGGTGGTCACGCCGGAGCCGTTTGGCCGGCAGAGCTTCAACGACGCCAAGAAGGCGGTCGCCGCCCTACAGGTGCTTTACGACCGCAACACCAAGTTCCTGCGCGATTCATTTACCGCGCTCGCCGCGGGCGGCGACAACAACAAACGCTACCGGGCTTTCTATCCGGAGATCGGCGTCACCACGAGTTCCTTCACGCAAATCGACTCGCGGCAGGCCTATGGCCACATGCCGACGCCGGGGCATTTCTCAACCACCGTCACCCAGCCTGCTCTTTTCGAAAGCTACCTCACCGAACAGCTTCGGCTGATCATGCGCAACCACGGCGTTCCCGTCACGGTTTCGGAATCGACCACTCCCATCCCGCTGCATTTCGCCTTCCTCGAAGGCACGCATGTCGACGGGACTGCTGCCGAGCGCATCAAACGGCCGATCCGTGACCTGTTCGACGTGCCGGATCTCGACGGCACCGACGACCAGATCGCCAACGGCACGTTCGAAGTGGCATTGGGCGAGGCACGGCCGCTGGCGCCGTTCACCGCGCAACGCATCGACTATTCGCTGCACCGGATGTCGCATTATACGGCGACCAGTCCCCAGCATTTCCAGAACTTCGTGCTGTTCACCAACTACCAATTCTACATCGACGAATTCGTCGCCCGTGCACGCGAATTGATGGCCAATGGCGGTGATGGATATGTCGAGTTCGTCGAGCCGGGCAACATCGTGACCAAAGCAGGGGACGGCGCGCCCGGTGAGGGTGCTGCGCCGCCTCGCCTGCCGCAGATGCCGGCCTATCATCTGAAGAAGCCGAATCATGGCGGCATCACCATGGTCAATATCGGCGTTGGGCCTTCCAACGCCAAGACGATCACCGACCATATTGCGGTGCTCCGGCCGCATGCCTGGGTGATGCTCGGCCATTGCGCCGGCCTGCGCAACACGCAGGCGCTCGGGGATTATGTGCTGGCCCATGCCTATGTACGAGAAGACCATGTCCTCGACGACGATCTTCCGGTCTGGGTGCCGATCCCGCCGCTAGCCGAAATCCAGGTGGCTCTGCAGGAAGCGGTCGCCGAGGTCACCGGGCTTTCCGGATATGATCTCAAGCGCATCATGCGCACTGGGACCGTCGCCACTATCGACAACCGCAATTGGGAGCTGCGCGACCAGCGCGGGCCGGTCCAGCGGCTGTCGCAGTCGCGGGCGATCGCGCTCGACATGGAATCGGCGACGATCGCCGCCAACGGCTTCCGCTTCCGGGTGCCCTATGGCACGCTGCTTTGCGTATCCGACAAGCCGCTGCATGGCGAATTGAAGTTGCCGGGCATGGCGACCGAGTTCTACAAGCGGCAAGTAGCGCAGCACCTGACCATCGGCATCAGGGCGATGGAGAAGCTGGCTGAAATGCCGATGGACCGACTGCATTCGCGCAAACTCAGGAGCTTTTCGGAAACTGCCTTCCAGTAAATGCCGAATCGCATGTGTCGGTCCAGGTCAGGACATTTCGTCATCTTGATTGAGCCGCACTTCTGCCGATAGACAAAGCGATGGCACGTGTTCGGGACATGACGGTTGCGCTGGCATTCGTCGCAATGCTTGCACTCTCGGCCGCGCTGGTGGCCGGGTTCTTCGGATCGCTGCATCCGGCCCTCGATTCCTTTGCTCATTTCCGCGTCCATTTTTCGGTGCTGATGGCGCTTTGCGCGCTGCCGCTGCTCGCCACCTCGTTTCGCCTGCAGGCCGCGGTCGCATTGCTGTTTGCGATAGCCTCCTTTGCCACCACGCAGAATGCCTTGCCGCTTTCGCGGCTATGGCAGGTGCAGGCCGCCTACGAAGCCAAACTCGGTGACGAGCCAGTCTACCGCCTGCTGCAGATGAACCTCAGGTTCAACAATCCAACGCCTGAGAAGGTGCTGTCGCTGATCGGCCGGACCCAGCCTGATGTTATCACCCTCGACGAGGTGTCCGAAACGTGGAAGGCAAAGCTTGGGCTGCTATCCGGCGGCTATCCCTACCGGATCCTCTGCCCATATCCCAATGGCGTGTTCGGCGTTGCGCTGCTGTCCAGACGACCGTTTGGCATAGGCACGGAGCCGCACTGCGACAGCCGCGGCGCGATGGCGATCGCCACGGTCGATTTCGGCGGAACCGACGTCGATGTCGCCGCCATCCACCTCACCTGGCCATGGCCGCACAACCAATCACGGCAGATTGGAGGGTTGTCTGACGAAATCGCCTCGCTTGGCGAGACGTCGATCCTGGCAGGCGACTGCAACGCAGCGCCATGGAGCGCCGCCGTCCGGCGCGTCGCATCGCTTGGCAAGCTGACTGTAATGCCGTCGGTCGGGCCGACCTGGCTCTACAGAAGGCTGCCGGATTTCCTGCGCTTCGCCGGACTGCCGATCGACCAGGTCTTCAGCAAGGGCGCCATTGTTATCCATTCGGCGTCGACCCTTGAGGACACCGGCTCAGACCATCTGCCGGTGCTGGTGGAGTTTTCGCTTCGGTCGGATGAACAAAAGCCGCTCGACGAGCACCAGACGGCGACCGCGCTTGCGGCGCTGCCTGGCGGGACGCGAAGCTGAAAATCCGCAGTCCAATCTCGACCTGGCTTATTACTGGCCCACAAAAGCGCGGATGAGGTGCTCGACAGGGCCGCCGTCGCGATGCTCGTGCGCATCGAAGGCGATCTGCTTTGCCTCGTATTCGGCATAGATGGCATTGATCCGGCGCTTTGCCTCGCGACGTGCCTCGAAACAGTGCGGGTCATCACCGACTGTCAGCCCTCGAACCGACTTTTCGGTGGCCCGCATCATCTGTCTGGCGATGCGGCCATGGGTCTCTTCATGGGCGCGAACGCCAGCGAAGAACCGCTTCCAGCGCTTCTGCAGCGCAGGCGACGTGGCTGAGACTAGTTTGGGATAGGTATAGAAGAGATTGAGCGTCCCGTTGGCCTGGCGCAGGCGGCAGACGCCGTTTTCCCGTTGGGCGTCGAAGGTCCAATCATCGACGCTGTAGCCGGTCTGCGCGATGGCGTGGGTCATGAAGCCGTGCTTCGGCCCACTGCGATCCATGGCCTCGATCAGGGCCGCGCCGGTGGTTCCGGCAATGTTGTAAGTTCGTGTCTTGACCAGCACCTTAGTGCCGGCCAAGGCTGCAGGGGCGCACAATGCCCCGATCGCCACAACGCTCGTCAGAACTGCCAGGCGCATTTTTCCTTCCTCCCTGTCGCCGCAGAAAGGAAACACAGGCAGGCGGTTTATTCAACAATCCTACGGTTGCGCTGCTCCTCATCTTGTTTAGTCCGGAGCAAACCTTGTGACTTACATGTTCTGGTAGACCGGGCCCTCGCCGCCCTGTGGCGGCACCCAATTTATGTTCTGGTTCGGGTCCTTGATATCGCAAGTCTTGCAGTGCACGCAGTTCTGCGCGTTGATGACGAAGCGCACATCCTTGGCCGCAGGATCGGCGGCGGCATTGCCGTCCTTGTCGACCCATTCGTAGACGCTGGCCGGGCAGTAACGCGTCGAGGGTCCCGCATAGACGTCATGCTCAGAGCGCTTCTGCAGGTCCATGTCGGCGACGAGCAGATGCACCGGCTCGTTCTCCTCGTGGTTGGTGTTGGACAGGAACACCGACGACAGCCGGTCGAAGGTCAGCACCCCGTCCGGCTTCGGGTAGGCGATCTTCTGGTGCGCGGCGGCCGGTTCCAGCGTCGCATAGTCGGCCCTGCCGTGCTTCATCGTGCCGAAGGGCGAGAAGCCGAACAGCGTGTTCAGCCACATGTCGAGGCCGCCAAGGCCGACGCCGACAATGGTGCCGAAGCGCGACCATAGCGGCTTGACGTTGCGCACTTTCTTCAGGTCCTTGCCGATATCGGTGGCGCGCCAGGCGGCCTCGTAGGAGGCCAGCTCGTCATTGGTGCGGCCGGCGGCTATCGCATCACAGACATGCTCGGCCGCCAGCATTCCGGAGAGCACGGCATTGTGCGAGCCCTTGATGCGCGGCACGTTGACGAAGCCGGCTGCGCAGCCGATCAGCGCACCGCCAGGGAAGGACAGTTTCGGCACCGATTGCCAGCCGCCTTCGGTGATGGCGCGGGCACCATAGCCCAGCCGCTTGGCACCCTCGAAGGTGCCGCGGATCGCCGGATGGGTCTTGAAGCGCTGAAACTCGTCAAAGGGCGACAGATAGGGATTCTTGTAGTTCAGGTGAACGACGAAGCCGACTGCCACCTGGTTGTCCTCGAGATGGTAGAGGAAGGAGCCGCCGCCGGTCTTCAAATCGAGCGGCCAGCCGAAGGAATGCTGGACAAGGCCCGGCCGGTGGTTTTCCGGTTTGATCTGCCAGAGTTCCTTGAGGCCGATGCCGTATTTTCCGGGCTCACGACCGTCGGAAAGGTGGTATTTGGCGATCAGTTGCTTGGCCAGCGAGCCGCGCGCGCCCTCGCCGATCAAGACATATTTGCCCATCAGCGCCATGCCCGGCGCAAAGCCCGGACCGTGCGTGCCGTCCTTCTGGACGCCCATGTCGCCGGTGACGACGCCGGTGACCGCACCGGCCTCGTTGTAGAGCAGGCCGACCGCGGCAAAGCCCGGATAGATCTCGACGCCCAGCGCCTCGGCCTTGGTCGCCAGCCAGCGGCAGACATTGCCGAGCGAGACGATATAATTGCCGTGATTGTTCATCAGCGGCGGCATCAGGATATTGGGCAGACGGAACGAACCGGCGGGGCCGAGAACCAGGAAATGGTCGTCGGTGACCGGTGTCCTGAAGGGATGACCCTCCTCTTCGCGCCAGCCGGGCAGCAGCCGGTCGATGCCGATCGGATCGACGACGGCGCCGGACAGGATGTGCGCGCCGACTTCGCCGCCCTTTTCCAGCACGACGACGGAAAGCTCGGGATTGACCTGCTTGAGACGGATCGCGGCGGCGAGGCCGGCCGGGCCGGCGCCGACGATGACCACGTCGAATTCCATGCTTTCGCGTTCGATATCGCTCATCGATCCCTCACTGGCTCGCTATTCCCGGCATCTTGCTGGCTCACGCGCTGCATAGCGCATCAAATAGCGACGGGAAACCGGCGCGGACGTGACAATACCGATTTCATCAAAAAGTCGCGTCCTGCCGCACAGATTCGCGGTGACGAGCATCAATCTTCAATCCTATTCCGTTTGCACAGATATGTCGCACTGATGTTTTTAATTGTTCGACGGCTTGCTTATCGGCCATACTTCCCGCCATGCGCATATTCGGGCCGGCTGGCTTTTCATCGACGCGCTTTTTTTTCACGCCCGGCCGGTTTTGCCGTGCGGCGCTCTTGGCGCTTCTGCCACTGACGGCCCTCGATGCCCGTGCCGAGCAGCAACTGGTCTGGGCGACCGGCGCCTATTCCTTTTCCGACGAGCGCGGCGGTTTCCGCATCACCGGGGCTTCCGGCATCGGCACGAAAGAGGATCCGCTGGTCATCACCGAAGAGCTGAATTCAGCGACGCCGGTAACGCTGGCCATTCGCACGACAAGGCCGATCCAGCCGTTCGGCAAGGCGGGAGACTTCGCCAATGGTCTGATGTATATGCGCATCGACGTGCTCAACAATAGCGGCCAAGCCTGGGTCGAGTTCCAGTTCGAACTCCAGGAGATCCTCGACCAGCCGAGCGTGTTCGGCGACGGCCTGTCGTTCGACCAGCGCAACAAAACGCCCGAAAATATCTGGTCGAGCAGCTACGCCGATTTCGACCGCAATTTCGAACCGTATGACCGCCTGCTGTTCAAGAACGGCAAGATCGACCCGCTGAAGACCGCCAGCTTCTATTTCCTGATCACCGACTACACGCCGCGCTGGACGTTCTATCTGGTGCAGGATCCGCGCATACCGTCGAGCTGAACTTGCAAATTCAAGCTCCGCGGCCGAATGTGAAACCATGACTGCCGCCCCCCACACTAGCCGAGCCGATCTCGCCGAGCTGCTGGCCTTCTACGCCAGCGCCGGCGTCGACGAGGCACTTGAAGAACAGCCGGTAAACAGGTTTGCAGAAGCCAGGCCGCCGGAGCGGGTGCCTGCGGCGGCCGCTCTGCCGGCCGGTGAAAATGCATCGCCTCATCGCTCGACGAGCGTGTCGCGCGGCGAAATGGGCGAGAGACCGAATACGGCACCGGCAGTGCGAACGTCCCCGGCCATGTCAACGGTGCCCGACGAGGCGCAGGCGGCATTGGCGCGGCAACTGGCGAGATCGGCGGCAAACCTCGACGAGCTTCGCCAGCACATGGCGGCATTCGACGGCTGCAATCTTAAATTCACCGCCAAGAACCTGGTGTTCGCCGACGGCAATCCGACTGCCGCGGTGATGCTGGTCGGCGAAGCGCCGGGCCGCGACGAGGACATAGAGGGCTTGCCGTTCGTCGGCCGCTCGGGCCGGCTGCTCGACCGCATGCTGGCCGCGATCGGTCTTGACCGGACATCTGCCTACATCGCCAACGTGATTCCCTGGCGGCCGCCGGGCAACCGCACGCCGACGCCGCACGAGACCGAGATCTGCCGGCCGTTCATCGAGCGGCAGATCGAACTGGTCAATCCGAAGGTGCTGGTCAATCTCGGCGGCCCGTCGGCAAAGACCCTGCTCAACACCTCCGAAGGCATATTGCGGCTGCGCGGCAACTGGCGCGTCCACACGACCCCGTCTGGCGTCGCCATTCCCGCCATGCCGACCCTGCATCCGGCCTATTTGTTGAGAACGCCTGCGCACAAGAAGCTGGCGTGGCGGGATTTCCTCGAAGTGAAGGCGAAGTTGCGGGCACTTGGGTAACGGTGCAGAACGCGTCTTCCGTCCTCCCCTTGCGAGGAAGGAAGGGCGGCATCATGATCTCGCAGGTAATTGAAATGCGCCCACTGCCGGCCTAGTCATCTCGTTATGACAGCAGCCCAGATTTCCGCCGGCAGTCTCATTCGCGAATGGCGTACACGCCGGCGCATGAGCCAGCTCGACCTCGCCATGGAGGCCGAGATCTCGCAGCGGCATCTGAGTTTCGTTGAAAGCGGCCGCGCCGCACCCTCGCGTGACATGGTGCTGCATCTGGCGGAGCAGCTTTCGATCCCGCTCAGGCAGCGCAACCAGCTGCTGCTGGCCGCCGGCTTTGCCCCGAGCTTCAGCGAACGACCACTTGACGATGCCTCGATGGCACCGGCGATGGCGGCGGTCGAGACCGTGCTCAAGGCGCACGAGCCGTTCCCGGCGCTTGCCGTCGACCGGCATTGGAACCTGGTGTCGGCGAACGCCGCCATCGGCCCGTTCCTCGCCAATGTCGCCGACGCCTCCCTGCTGAAGCCGCCGGTCAACGTTTTGCGCCTCAGCCTGCATCCCGGCGGCATCGCGCCGCGCATCGTCAACCTTGCGGAATGGCGGACGCATCTTCTGGAGCGGCTGAAGCGGCAGAACGACGCTGCCGCCGATCCGGTTCTGGTCGAGCTCGAGCGCGAGCTTCGGGCCTATCCGTCCGGCCTTAAAAGCAGCCGGCCGGCGCCGGTCGAACCGAACGCGATTGTCCATCCGCTCAAGCTTGCCCATGGCGACGCGGTGCTGTCGTTCATCAGCACCATCACCGTGTTCGGCACGCCGCTCGACGTGACGCTGGCGGAGCTGGCGATCGAATCTTTTTTCCCCGCCGACGAGCAGACGCGGGCGGTGCTGATGCGGCTGGCGAAAGAGCGGACCGACGCAGCGGGCTGATCACCCTTCCGGCGCGACGGCCTTGCGGGTGCGGGTGCGTTCGAGACCCAGCTGGCGCTCGCGCCAGATGATGAAAATCCCCGCCGCAACCACGATCATGCCGCCGACCAGCATGTTGATCGTGGCGATATCGCCAAAGACCAGATAGCCGACGACGACGCCGAGGATCATCGAAGTGTATTCGAAAGGTGCTACGACGGAAGCCTCGGCATGGCGATAGGCCGAGGTCATCAGAATCTGGCCAAGCCCGCCGCAAAAACCCGCGGCAATCAGAAGCCCCGCCTGTGCTGGCGTCAGCGCCTGCCAGCCGAATGGCAGCGAAAGCAGCGCCATGACGCTCGCGGTTACCGAAAACCACAGCACGATGGTCGCCGTCCGCTCGCTCTGGACGAGGTTGCGAACCAGGAGCATGGCGATGGCCGAGACCGCCGCGGCTATCAGGGCGGCGATGACGCCAAGCACCTCCTGATCGCCAAGGGCAGCGCCCGAACTGAGCAGCGTCAGTTCCGGCCACGAGATGATCAGCACCCCGACCAGGCCGACGGCAACCGCACTCCAGCGATAGATGCGGATGGCTTCGCCGAGGAAGATCGAACTGAACACCACGACCAGCAGCGGCTGCGCGTAGTTCAGTGTGATCGCCTCCGGCAGCGGCAGCCGCGTCAGCGCGAAGAAGCCGAGCCCCATGGCACAGACACCGACGACGCCGCGCGCAATGTGGTTGAGCGGGCGCTTTGTCGAAAAGGCGGTTCCGAGTTTTCCCTGGAAGGCGAGGAAGGCGATGATCGGAAAAATGGCAAAGAAGGAGCGGAAGAAGACGATCTGGCCCGCCGGGACGGTGCCTGCCGCCTTGATGCAGGACGACATGCCGACGAAGACCGCCACCGATACGATCTTGAGCAAGATTCCGGTCAGCGTGCTGTGCTCGCCGGCAAGGTCGCCAACTGCAAGCACTGGCAAATCCGGTCTGGCTGTCACGCCCCTCTTGCTTCCTCGATCGCCGCCCAGATGCACGCCGGCGTTGCCGGCATGTCGATATGCCTGATGCCGTAGGTGCGGTAGTGCGCGTCGGTCACCGCATTGAGCGCGGCAGGCGTCGACCCGATCGTACCCGCCTCCCGCGCGCCCTTGATGAAGGCCACATCCTCGCGACGCAACACAGAGGCGCTCGTTCCGAATTTCGGCGTGACGACGGTCATGGAAGCCTCGCGATGATGCTTGGGAAATGATCGCCTGAAATAGACGTCGCTGCAGTTTTGTCGAGGGAGCGTTTCGTGTAAAGAGCGCAGACTTCAAATTATTTGGACCAGCGGACCCGCCCGCCGCACCCGGATCGACAGGAAAAATCAAGGAATGCGCACAGATACCGGCCAGGTCTTCAAGCTCGAAGACTATCGCCCCAGTGATTATCTCATTCCGGAAACCAGCCTGACTTTCCGCCTTTCGCCTGAAGCAACGCATGTGACCGCCGTGCTGACGGTCGAACGCCGCGACGGGATTGCGGCGTCGGTGCCACTGGTGCTGGATGGCGACGGGCTGACGCTCCGCGGCATCGCCATCGACGGCCAGGAGCCGAGCCCTGCGGATTTTCTCGTCACGCCCGATCAACTGACAATCATCAGCCCCCCTGCGACAAGGCGCTTCCAGCTGAGAATTGAAACCGTGTTGGCGCCGGCGCAGAACGAAGCGCTGATGGGCCTCTATCGCTCGAGCGACGTCTATTGCACGCAATGCGAGGCCGAAGGCTTTCGCCGCATCACTTATTTCCTCGACCGTCCCGACATCCTGTCGGTCTATACGGTGCGTATCGAAGCTGAGCGCAATGAGGCGCCGCTGCTTTTGTCCAACGGCAACCCGGCCGGCAGCGGCGAGCTTGCCGGCGGCTGGCACTATGCGGTCTGGCACGACCCCTTCCCCAAGCCGTCCTATTTGTTTGCGCTGGTGGCGGGCGACCTCGGCAAGATCTCGGACAGTTTTGTCACCCTGTCTTGCCGCAGGGTCGAGCTCGGAATCTATGTCGAACCGGGCAAGGAGAGGCTCGCCGGCTACGCCATGGACGCTTTGAAAAGGTCGATGAAATGGGACGAGGAGGCATTCGGCCGCGAATACGACCTCGATGTCTTCAACATCGTCGCCGTGTCCGACTTCAATATGGGCGCAATGGAGAACAAGGGTCTCAACATCTTCAACGACAAATATGTGCTGGCCGACCAGGAAACCGCGACCGACGCCGATTTCGCCAATATCGAGGCCATCATTGCCCATGAGTATTTCCACAATTGGACAGGTAACAGAATCACTTGCCGCGACTGGTTCCAGCTTTGCCTGAAGGAAGGCCTGACGGTTTTCCGCGACCACGAATTCTCCGCCGATCAGCGCTCGCGCGCCGTCAAGCGCATCGCCGAGGTTCGTACGCTGCGCGCCCATCAGTTTCCCGAGGACCAAGGGCCGCTGGCGCATCCGGTCCGGCCTCGCCGCTACCGCGAGATCAACAATTTCTACACGGCGACGGTCTACGAAAAAGGCTCGGAAGTCGTGCGCATGATCCATACCATCCTCGGCGCCGAGACGTTCCGCGCCGGCATGGACCTCTACTTCGAACGTCACGACGGCCAGGCGGCGACGATCGAAGACTTCATCAAAGTGTTCGAAGACGTCTCGGGTCGCGACCTGTCGCAGTTTTCGCTGTGGTATCATCAGGCCGGTACGCCGAACCTGACCGTCAGTTCGGCGTATAATCCGGCAGCGCGGGAATTCACGCTCGAAATCGAGCAGTCGGTGCCGCCAACGCCGTCGGAAAGCCGCAAGCGGCTGATGCACATTCCGCTTGCCTTCGGCCTGGTTGGCGCCGGTGGCGAGGCGATAGCCCACAGCGGCGCCGAAGGGGCGAACGTCGAGGACGGTGTCATCCATATCCGCAAACGCCGCCATGTCGTCAGGTTTTCCGGGATTGCCGAGCGTCCAGCCATGTCGCTCAACCGCGGCTTTTCGGCGCCGGTGACACTTTCGGTCGAGCAGCGGCCCGACGACCAGTTTTTTCTGGCTGGCCACGACAGCGACGCCTTCTCGCGCTGGCAGTCGTTCAACTCGCTTTTGACCGATGCGCTGATTGCAGCCTTCCGCCAGATCCTGGACCACAAGCAACCCGAGTTCAGCGCCCGGCTGACCGGGCTTGCCGGCAAAATAGCCGGCGACGAAGCGCTCGAACCCGCCTATCGGGCACTGGCGCTGGCGCTGCCCGGCGAGGCCGATATCGCCCGCGACATCGGCAAGAACATCGACCCCGACGCCATTTTCGCGGCGCGCGAGGCGCTGGCGGTTGCAATCGCCGAGGCCAACCGCGAGATATTCTCCAAATTTTACGATCGGCTTGCCGACACTGGTCCGTTCAGCCCGGACGCGGCCAGTGCCGGGCGGCGGGCGCTGCGCAATGTCCTGCTGGACTATCTCTCCTTGCTGCCGGGAGGTGCGGAACTCGCTGCCGGGCACTTCCAATCGGCGACCAACATGACCGACCGGGCCGCGGCGTTGACCGTGCTTGCGCACCGTCACCATGGCTCACCGGAGGCGACCAAGGCGCTGGCGGATTTCGAGGCGAAATATGCAACCGATCCGCTGGTCATGGACAAATGGTTCCAGATCCAGGCCAGCGTGCCCGGCCCGCAAACCGTCGACGCGGTGCGCGCCTTGACAGGCCACCCTGCGTTCTCGATGGCCAACCCGAACCGGGTACGGGCACTCATCGGCACGTTTTCCAGCGCCAACCAGACCGGCTTCCATCGCACCGACGGCCAAGGCTACCGGCTTTTCGTCGAAACGGTGCTGCAGGTCGAAAAACGCAACCCGCAGGTGGCCGCCAGGCTGGCGACGGCGCTCAGGTCGTGGCGCTCGCTCGAACCGGTGCGGCAGGCCAAGGCAAGGGAGGCGTTGCTTTCGATCGCCAATACCGAGAAGCTGTCGGCCGATTTGCGAGACATCGTCGAGCGCACCCTGGCGTAAGCGACCTCCGTTGTCCCCTTGTGGGAAAAAGGGAAGACCCCCCGAAAACCCAGTTATTTTAGTCGATTTTTAATCTTTTTTCGCCGCGCCTCTGGACAAGGCGAATCACCTTTGATTCTTTAGTGACGATTCGGAAGTGCGGCGTTGCCGGATCGTCAAGCGGGACAGAAAATCGGGGAGTGCCATTTATGGCGAAGGCGGACGCGTGGGGCGCGCCCGGTGGGACGGCTTTTGGGCGGCGCGAGGCGCGAAGCGACGGTCTCGCGGGCAATACGCGGCTCATCGCCGAACCTGCCTACCGACGGCTGCTGGCAGCCGAGCCGCTGTTGCGGCGATCGATACCGGCCCTCATTATCATGTTTCTGTTGATCATCGCAGTACTGCGCTTTCTGTCACTGATGAACGAGCGCGACGAGATCGAGCGCGACGCCAAGGCGATCCTTGCGCTGGCCGCCGGCCAACTGGCCAGTTCGATCGCTGCCGATGCGACCATGGGTTCCACGCCCGGCGCGATCCAGGACCTGCTGGAGAGCACCGGTCGTCAGGGCGCGATGGGCCGAAGCCACGTACTGGCGATCACCGATAGCGCCTTCAAGATCATTGCCGTATCGCCGCAGTCGATGCACTGGGAGGGCCGGTCGCTCGATGGCGTCGTACAGGGCGGGCAGCCGCTGTTCATGTTCGGCGACCGCGCCGGGGTGATGGAGGTCAGCATCGGCGGACAGGACTGGTACGCGGCAGTGAGCCTGGCGAACGGCCGAAAGGGTGCCGCGGCAGCGTTCGTGCCGCGGGAGGCAGTTTTTGACGCCTGGCGCAAGACGGTCTCACTCAACGTCACGCTGTTCGTGCTGACGGCCGGTGTGCTGATCATCATCCTCTACGCCTATTTCGGCCAGGCGGCGCGCGCCCAGGCCGCCGATCGCATCTATCTCGAAGCCCACCAGCGCATCGACATGGCGCTGGTGCGCGGCCGCTGCGGCCTGTGGGATTGGGACATGGTGCGCGGCAAGATGTACTGGTCGCGCTCGATGTACGACATGCTGGGCTACGAGCCTTGTGACACGATGCTGTCGTTCGGCGAAGTCGATGAAATCATTCATCCCGAGGACGGCGATTTGTTCGAACTCGCCAACAGGATCGTCGCACGCGAGATCGACCATATCGACCAGGTGTTCCGGATGCGCCATGCCGACGGGCAATGGGTTTGGATGCGCGCAAGAGCACACGTTATCGACCCGGAAGCGCCGGAGATCCAGCTGATCGGCATCGCCGTCGACGTCACCGAGCAGCGGCATCTGGCGCTGCGCTCCGAAGCGGCGGACCTGCGCCTGAGGACGGCCATCGAAAACATCAACGAATCTTTCGTGCTGTGGGATTCGTCCGAGCGCCTGATCATGTGCAATTCCAAATACCAGCAGGACAACGGCCTGTTGGATCGCGACGTGATGCCGGGCGCTCCGCGCGCCGTTCTGGAGGAACGCATGCTGGCCTTCGCCTCGGAGCGGCGGCTTGCCAACACCAACGGACCGCAGGGAGGCGTGACCTTCGAGCGCCAGCTTGCCGACGGCCGCTGGTTGCAGGTGAACGAGTTGCGGACAAGGGACGGCGGTACCGTCTCTGTCGGCTCCGACATCACCCAGATCAAGCTGCACCAGGAGAAGCTGGTCGACAGCGAGCGCCGGCTGATGGCGACAATCCATGACCTCAGCCTTGCCCGCCGCGCGGAAGAAGAACGGGCGCGTGAGCTCGTCGAACTCAATCGCAAATACATGAAGGAAACCGAGCGCGCCGAAGCGGCAAACCGGGCCAAATCCGAATTCCTGGCCAACATGTCGCACGAGTTGCGCACCCCGCTCAACGCGATCATCGGCTTCTCGGAACTGATGGAGCGGCGGCTGTTCGGGCCGCTGGGCTCGCCGCGCTACGAAGAGTATGCCACCGACATCAACGGCAGCGGCAAATATCTTCTCGGTGTGATCAATGACATCCTCGACATGTCGAAGATCGAGGCCGGCCAGTTCGCCTTGGATCAGGAAGAAATCGATCTCTGCCCGCTCATCAGGGAGACGGTTCGCGTCGTTTCTCTGCAGGCGGCGGAAAAGTCGATCACCGTCGAAACCCGCATCGCCGATTCGCTGACGCTGTTCGCCGACCGCAGGGCGATCAAGCAGATCCTCATCAACCTTCTGTCCAATGCGGTGAAGTTCACCGGGCAAGGCGGCCACATCTCGGTCAGAGCCCGCAGCATTTCCAGCGCGCTGATCCTGACGATCGAGGACAATGGCTGCGGCATCCCGAAGGCGGCGCTGAGCAAGCTCGGGCGGCCATTCGAACAGGTGCAAAACCAGTTCTCCAAGAGCCATGCCGGCTCCGGCCTCGGCCTCGCCATCTCGCGCTCGCTGGCCGAACTTCAGGGTGGCGCCTTGAAGATCCGCTCGACCGAAGGCACCGGCACGATCGTCTCGGTACGCATCCCGATCAAGAAAGCCGCGCAGGCGGTCAAGGCCGCCGCCTGAATGACAAAATAAGTCTCCGGCGGCTCGCACCGCCGGAGCGTTATCACTTCTCACTGCATGCCGTCAGTGCCATCATTGCCCTCGCCGTCCCATTGGCGGTGACCGCCGGGACCCTTCGGCAGTTCGTTCTTCTCGATTTTCCCGTCATTGTCACGGTCGAGCATGGCGAAGACCTTCTTCTGGCGGCTGGTGATGTCATCGGCGGTCAGCGTGCCGTTGCCCTTGGTGTCGTAACGGGCGATGATGCGCCTGGCCATCTGCTCGAAGCGTGCTTTCTCGAGCGCGTCGGCGAGCTGTGCCACGGTCAGCTTGCCGCCATTGTCGGCGACCATCTTCTTCAGCCGCGCGTTCATGGCGTCGGAGAACTGGTCGAAGGTGATGGTGCCGTCATTGTCCTTCATGACCTTGCCGAGGCGCATCATCATGCCGTCGCGCGGCCCGGCCACGGAGTGCTCGTCTGCATAGGCAGCGGTGCCGACGGCGCCGGCCAGGGCTGCGAAAACGAGTGCAAGTCTGGTTGTCTTTCTCATGGTCTTCTCCTGTTGCATCGTCACCCCCGATGCTAGAGCGGCGGACCTTCAATCCCCCGCTCTATCTCTTTGATTGAACATCGGAACCTCCCAAAGCAGGTCGCAATTTTGGGCCCGATGCTCTCGCCCGTACGGCTGGTTGCCGTCACGGTTGTTTCGCACGAAGCAGAAGGTCGAAATCCTTTCTGACCTTCTGCGACGTCTCCCCGAGATGCGCTTCAAGCACCCCGAAATCCGGCAGGTCGGTGACGGCCAGAAGCAGATCCGAAAGCCCTGGCGGAACGTCGTCGCGTTCGAACGCGCCGGTGAGGCAAAGCCGTATCATCTGGGTCAGAGCCAGATAGAGCGAATAGGCATCCACCAGTTCCTGCCTGACCTGGGCGCTGGCGAAATCCGGCGCCAGGCGCGACAGGACCTCAGCCGTGCCGGTGGCCCTGCGGCCTGCCTCGATCTTTCCGGTGATCAGCGCAACCTGGGCAATGAATTCGAGATCGATGAGGCCGCCCGGGATCAGCTTGATGTCCCAGGGATCGCGCGGCGGCTTCTCCTTGTCGACCATGGCGCGCATCTCGGATGCCTCGGCCATCACCTTGGCTGGATCGCGCGGCAGAGCGAGTACTGCGGCAACGTCCCCTTCGATCTCGCGGCAGAGCTCGGCATCGCCGCCGATCGTGCGGGCCCGCGCCAGCGCCATGTGCTCCCATGTCCAGGCGTCCTGGCGCTGATACTTCTTGAAGGCGTCGACATGAGTGGCCACCGGCCCCTTGTTGCCGGACGGCCGCAGGCGAAGGTCGAGCTCGTAGAGCACGCCCTCGGCGGTCGGCGCGGAAACGGCGGCGATCAGCCGCTGTGTCAGCCGGCTGTAGTAATGCGACGGGGCAAGCGGCTTGTCGCCGTCGGACTCCTCCGCATCGGCGTCGTGATCGTAGAGCAGGATGAGGTCGACGTCGGAGCCCGCCGTCAGTTCGCGGCTGCCGAGCTTGCCCATGCCGAGCAGCGCGACCCGGCCGCCGGCAATATAGCCATGACGCAAAGCGAATTCCGCCATCACCGCCTGCAATGCCGCCTCGATGGTCAGGTCGGCGAGATCGGAAAAAGCGCGGCCGGCGCGCGGCGGGTCGATCGACCCGGCAAGCAGCCTGACGCCGATCAGGAATTTTTGCTCCGAAGCAAAGATGCGCAGCCGGTCGAGCACGTCTTCATAGGCTCTGTCGCCTTCGAGGAAGGCGGCAAGGCGCGCCGACAGATAGGCGCGGTTTGGCAGTTCGCTCAGCAGCGCCGGATCGAGCAGCCCATCGAAGACATGCGGCCGGCGCGTGATGATGGCGGCCAGCCGCGGTGCCGCGCCCATGATAGTCGCCATCAGCTTCAGCAAAGCCGGATTCGACTGCAGCAGCGAAAACAGCTGGATGCCGGCAGGCAGGCCGGCAAGGAATTCGTCGAAGCGGATCACTGCCTCGTCCGCCCGCCGCGTCTGGCCGAAGGCTTGCAGCAGCGCCGGCGTCAGTTCGGTCAGCCGCTCGCGCGCCTCCGCCGACCGGGTGACGCGGTAGCGGCCGAAGTGCCAGCCGCGGATAACCCGGCAGATGTCGCTCGGCCGCTGGAAGCCGAGCCGCTGCAAGGTCTGCAAGGTATCGGGATCGTCGACGTCCCCGGTAAAGACCAGATTGCCGATGCCGGCCGAAAGCTCCGGCGCGGTTTCGAACAGCGCTGCGTAGTGGCGCTCGACCTGGTGCAGCGCCGCGCGGAACGTTTCGGCAAAGCCTGCCGCATCGGCAAAGCCCAGCATGCGGGCGACGCGCTCCAGCCCCTCTTCGTCCTCCGGCAGGATATGCGTCTGCTGGTCGGCAATCATCTGGATGGCATGTTCGACGCGGCGCAGGAACCAGTATTGCCTGGTGAGCGCATCGCGCGCGTCGGCGGTGATCCAGCCGCGCGCGGCGAGCTCGCCGAGCATCGGCACGGTCTCGCGGCCGCGCAGTTCGGGAAAGCGGCCGCCAGCGATAAGCTGCTGGGTCTGGACGAAGAACTCGATCTCGCGGATGCCGCCGCGACCGAGCTTGACATTGTGGCCTTTGACCGCGACCTCGCCATGGCCTTTGTGGGCATGGATCTGGCGCTTGATCGAATGGACGTCGGCAATCGCCGCATAGTCCATGTATTTGCGCCAGATATAGGGCTGGAGTTCCTTCAGGAACGCGGCGCCGGCGGCAAGATCGCCAGCCACCGGGCGGGCCTTGATCATGGCGGCGCGCTCCCAGTTCTGGCCGCGCGCCTCATAGTAGCGCAGCGCCGCCTCGACCGGGATCGCCAGCGGCGTCGAGCCGGGGTCGGGACGAAGCCTGAGATCGGTGCGGAAGACGTAACCGTGCTCGGTGCGGTCCTGGAGGATACGAACAAGCCGGCGGGTCAGGCGCGAAAACAGCTCTGTGGCATCGAGCGGATCGACGACGGCAGGCGCATCGGGGTCGAAGAAGACGACGAGGTCGATGTCGGAGGAGAAGTTCAGCTCATGCGCGCCGAGCTTGCCCATGCCAAGCAGAATCCAGCCCGAGCGTCGCGCCGGATTTTTGGCATCCGGCAATCGGAGCTTGCCTTGCTCATGCGCGTCGCGGAGCAGGAAATCGACAGCCGCACGCGTGCAGGCGTCGGCAAGGTCGCTCAGTCGCCGCACCGTCAGCGAGGTCTCGGCCTCGCCGGCGAGATCGGCCAAGGCGATCAGGAAATGCGCCTCCGCCTTACATTGGCGCAGCTCCATCATCAGGCTGCTTTCGGAGACGGCCTCTACGCGTGCTGCCGTGTCGACCGCGGCGCCGATCGATGACAGCCGCGCCTCGACGCTCCCGTCGAAAAGCGCATCGAGTATCCGTGGCCGGCGGCGCGCGGTATCGCGCAGGAACGGCGACAGGTCGAACACGGCGGCGAGGAAATCCTGGACGACCCCCTTGCCGGCGAGAGATTTCGCCAGTCGCGGCAGTTCCTTTTGCCGCGCGGCGTCGGCGATCTCCGACAATTCCTGCCTGGCGCGGCTTGCATCCAGTGGAACGAGCTCTACCGCCGGCTTCAACAGCCAGTCCGTTTCGAGGCGTCGCACTGCTATCCTTGCAACCATCAGCGATCGTCCCGCCCGGGAAAACTCATGACGACCGACAATCCGGGATTGCCGGGCAGAAGCTCAAGCCGTCCATTGTGGAATGTCATGATCGCCTTGGCGAGACTCAAGCCAAGGCCGGATCCCGGCTGCGAGCGGCTCTTTTCCAGCCGCACGAAACGCTCGGTCACCCTGGCGCGGTCAACATCGTCGGGAATGCCCTGGCCGTTGTCGGAGACGGCGAGTCTGATCTCGCTACCGACACGCTCCAGCGTCACGCGAACCGTAGGCCTGGAGGTCGAGTCGGTCGAATATTTGATCGCGTTGTCGACGATGTTGGACAGCGCCTGGCCAATCAGCTCGCGATTGCCGTTGACGGCGAAGGAACCTTGCACCGAAGTTTCGAGCGTCACGCCCGCCTCCTCCGCTACCGGCTCGTAGAGTTCGACGACGTCGTGCACGGCAGCGGCCAGATCAACCCTGGTGGTGCTTTCCGAGGAATAGCCGGCTTCCAGTCGCGAGATCATCAGGATGGCGTTGAAGGTCTTTATCAGCTGATCGGATTCGGCGATCGTTCCTTCCAGCGCCTGCCGGTAGTCGCTGGTGTTGTGCTTGCCGGAAAGCGTCGCCTCGGCGCGATTGCGCAGCCTGGTGAGCGGCGTTTTCAGGTCGTGGGCGATGTTGTCGGAGACCTGCTTCAGGCCCTCGTTCAGCGTGGCGATCCTGGCCAGCATGGAATTGAGGTTTTCCGACAGCCGGTCGAACTCGTCGCCGGCGCCGGTGACCGGCAGCCGGCCGGAAAGATCGCCGCCCATGATGCGGCGGCTCGCCTCCGACACGCTGTCGATGCGCTTCAGCGCCGCGCGCCCGACAAAAAACCAGATCAGCAGCCCGCCGACGCCCATCATGCCGAGCGCCAGCATCAGAGCGCGGCGAATGACGGCGCGGAAGCGCTCCGGCTCGCCGAGGTCGCGGCCGACCAGCATGATCATCTGGTTGGGCAGGCGCAGCACCAGGGCAATGGCGTTATGGCCCTTCTCGCCTTCGGCCTGTACTTCGCTCTGGGCGGGCTCGTTCGGGTCGGAGACCGGGTTGCGCTGCCGCTCGAGCTCGCCCTCGCCGAAGCGGCGGTAGGAGAACGGCTCGGTAGTCCAGCCCTCGGCCTCGATCACGCCCGGCTCCAGACTCTGCACGTTGCCGGTCAGGATCTGGCCGTTGGCATCGGCGATCAGATAGAGATTGGCGCCGGGCTGGCGGGAGCGCTGCTCGACGACGCGGACCAGCAGCGGGAGGCCGCCGCGCTGATAGGCGCGGGCGAGGCCGAGCACCTCGTCGTTGATCGTGTCCTGGGTCTGGCCGGTCAGCATGCGCGCCGACAGCGAGGTCATGTAGAACACGAGCAGCACCGCGCAGATGGCGAACAGCAGGAGGTAGAGCGCCGAAAGCCGCGCTGCCGTCGTCTTCATGATGGCCGGCACGGAAAGAGCCATGGGGTTCTAGCCGCTTTTCAGCATATAGCCGGCGCCGCGAACCGTGTGCAGGATCGGCTTGTCGAAGCCCTTCTCGATCTTGCCCCGCAGCCGCGAGATATGAACGTCGATGACATTGGTCTGCGGATCGAAATGGTAGTCCCAGACATTCTCGAGCAGCATGGTCCGCGTCACCACCTGGCCGGCATGGCGCATCAGATATTCGAGCAGGCGGAACTCGCGCGGCTGCAGCGTTATCTCGCGCCCGGCGCGGCGCACCGAGTGCGACAGCCGGTCGAGTTCGAGATCACCGACCCGGTAGACGGTTTCGGCTTCCCTGGCGCTGGCGCGGCGGTTCAGCACCTCGACGCGGGCGAGCAGTTCCGAAAACGCGTAGGGTTTGGTCAGATAGTCGTCGCCGCCGGCGCGCAGACCGGTGACCCGGTCGTCGACTTCGCCGAGCGCCGACAGGATCAGCACGGGCGTCGTATTGCCCCGGGACCTGAGCCCGGCAATGACGGACAGGCCATCGCGGCGCGGCATCATGCGATCAACGACCATGACGTCATAGTCGCCGGAATCGGCGAGCGCGAAGCCGGTTTCGCCGTCGCCGGCGACATGGGCGGTATGGCCGGCCTCGGCGAACGCCTTCTGCAGGTAGTCGGCTGCCTCGCGATCGTCTTCTATGACGAGAATCTTCATAGAACCGTTATACGCGATTTCGCTGGAAGATTGAGTGGCCGGCATATGCATCGTGGCCTTCTCCATGGCGTATCGCGAACAAAGTGATTCAGGGATACGCGGTAAGTCTTTGTTTTAGCATGTCGTAGCCTAAAACCGCTTCACGCCTTGAGCGGCATGTTCGAGCGGCAGCGGGCGATGGGAAGCCCGCTGCCGCTGGGGCGGAACACGATGACTGACGAACGTATTCAGGCCCCGTGCTTTCCCGTGCGGCGGCTCGGGGGTGTTGAAAACCGCCGCACCGGAAAAGTCGACCACTAGAGCGCCGCGCGTCCTCTTGGACGCGCAAAGGGCGCTCTAGCACCTTGAATCGGCGCATGAGCCTTTCCGAAAACGGAATACGTGTTCGGGGTCATGCGCTCAGCCCTTGGCGACAGGCAGTGCGACGAAGCGGTTGCTGTCGTCGCGGGTGATCTGCATCAGCACCGCCTTGCGGCCGGACTTCACCGCGTCGGCCATCGCCTTGTCGACGTCGCCGGCGCCGTTCACTTCCGCCGAATTGACGGAGGTGATGACGTCGCCGGGCTGGATACCGCGATCGGCGGCATCGCTGTCGGGTTCGACATCGGTCACCACAAGGCCCTTGCCATTGTCAGACTTGGTGACGGTCAGGCCGAGATCGGCGAGCGTGTCGGTCTTCGGCGCTGGGGCAGGCTGCTGGTCGGCCGAGGCCTGCTTGTCGCTCGACGGCAGCTTGCCGAGATCGACCTTGACCGCCTCGCTCTTGCCGTTGCGCCACACCGTGACATCGACAGATTTGCCGGGCGGGTAAGCGCCGATCAGGCGGGCGAGTTCCTTCGGCGAAGCAACGTCCTTGCCGTCCACCTGGGTGATCACGTCACCGGCGGTGATGCCGGCCTTCTTGCCGGGACCGTTGTCCTGCGCGCTGGCAACGAGCGCGCCCTTGCCGGACCCAAGGCCAAGCGACTCGGCGATTTCGGGCGTGACCGGCTGGATTTCGACACCGAGCCAGCCGCGCTGGACTGTACCGTTCTTCATCAGATCCTGCACGACCTGCTTGGCGGTCGAAGCGGGAATGTCGAAGGCAATGCCGACGCTGCCGCCCGACGGCGAGAAGATCGCGGTGTTGATGCCGACAACCTGGCCGTTGAGGTTGAAGGTCGGGCCACCCGAATTGCCGCGGTTCACCGAGGCGTCGATCTGGATGAAGTCGTCATAGGGACCGGCGCCGATGTCGCGGCCGCGGGCCGAAACGATGCCTGCGGTAACCGTGCCGCCGAGGCCGAACGGATTGCCGACAGCCACCACCCAGTCGCCGACGCGAACCTTGGAATCATCGGCGAAGTCGACATAGGTGAACTTGTTGCCGTCATCGACCTTGAGCACCGCAAGATCGGTGCGCGGATCGGTGCCGATCAGCTTGGCGTCGAGTTCCTTGCCGTCATTGGTCACCACGGTGAAGGCGGTGCCCTCCTCGACGACATGGTTGTTGGTGACGAGATAGCCGTCATCGGAGATGAAGAAACCGGACCCTTGCGCCACCGGCCGTGGCTGGTCGTTGTTGCGGTCACGGTGTCCAAAACGGCGCATTCCGTTCGGGCCCTGATCGCCGCCTTGATCGCCAAAGCCGCGGAATTCGCGGAAGAACCGGCGCAGCTGCGGGTTGTCGGGAAGATTGCCTAGACCGTCCTCGTCGTCCATCTGGCCGGAACCGTCATCGGCCGTCGACTGGATCTTGGCCTTGACGCGCACGCTGACAACCGCCGGCGAAACGCGCTCGACCACATCGGCGAAGCTTGGGACCTGCGGTGCCTCGACACGCACGGCGTCGGCCAGCACCGGGGCTGTCCCGGTGGCAACAGCACCAAAGCCGATCGCGCCGGCAATGGCCAGGGATGCGGCTGCGGCCAAAAGGCGTTTGCGGGTGCGTAGATATGAATTGGGGGCAACATTCATGGTTATCGTATCCTCTTTTCAAGGGACGCCCCTTGATTGGCATCCTCGACAAAGGAAATAGAGGGCCGCACATTACGGCGCCATTTCCGGTACATGAAACTTTCGTAATGTATCGATCAATCGCGGCGGAGCATCTTGTCCAGCGCCGCCTGTTCCTCGGCAGTTAATGCAGCGGTCACCGTCGAACGGCGCGAGCGGGCGGCCAGCAGGATGAATGTCCCGCCAACGAGCAGCAGAAGAACTGGCGTCCCCCAGAGCAAAACATTGCGCAGATTGAAGCGTGGCTTCAGCAGCACGAATTCGCCGTAGCGCGAAACGACATAGTCCATCACCTGCCGGTCGGTATCGCCGGCGACCAGGCGCTGGCGCACAAGGACGCGCAGGTCGCGGGCGAGGTCGGCATCGGACTCGTCGATCGACTGGTTCTGGCAGACCATGCAGCGCAGGCCTTCCGACAATGCGCGCGCCCTCGCCTCGAGTGCCGGGTCGGCCAGCACCTCGTCCGGCTTGACGGCCTGCGCGGCGCCGGCGAACAACAGCGCCAGCAGCAGGACCAGCGAGGCCAGCGTGGCCCTTTTCATTGCAGGCTCGCCGATGGCACGCCGGCCGCAGCCTTGCGGCGCGACGGTGCGCCGACGCGCAGGCGGCGGTCGAGCAGCGACATCGCCGCGCCCGCCATCATCACCAGTCCGCCGCCCCAGATCAGCGTCACCAGCGGCTTCCACCACAGACGAACGACCACAGAGCCATCGCTGCCCTCGTCGCCAAGCGAAAGATAGAGCTGGCTGAAGCCGATCGTCCTGATGCCGGATTCGGTCGTGGTCATCTGGCGCACCGGATATGAGCGCTTGGCCGAGGTGATCTCGCCTGCGACGCTGCCGTCGGCGCCAAGCAGGGTGAAGCGGCCGCGATCCTCACTGTAGTTAGGCCCCTGGGCCGGGTAGAGCCCCTCGAAGCGCAGCTTGTGGCCGGACAGTTCGACGGTCTCGCCGGCATGCATCGACAGGATTTTTTCGGTCCCGAAGCAAAGCGTGCCGACAATGCCGAGCGTTGTCAGCCCGAGGCCGAGATGCGCAAGCGCTGTGCCGAAGACCGAGCGCGGCAGGCCGGCGAAGCGCCTGAGCATGGTGGCGGGCGCGACGGTGCCGAAGCCGGATTTGACGGCGAGATCGGTGAGCGCGCCGCAGATCAGCCAGAAGGCAAGGCCGACACCGAGTGCCGCCAACACCGAAGCGCCATCGATGAACAGGGCCGTCACCAGCACCGCGAGCAGCGCCGCCGCGAAAGCCGCCATCAGGCGCTGGGCGACCGCGAAAATGTCGCCGCGCTTCCAGGCGAGTAGCGGCCCGAACGGCACGACGACCAAGAGCGGCACCATCAGCGGGCCGAATGTCAGGTTGAAGAACGGCGCGCCGACCGAAATCTTGTCGGCAGATAGGGCTTCGACGACGAGCGGGTAGAGCGTGCCGACCAGCACGGTGGCGGTGGCGGTGGTCAGGAACAGATTGTTCAGGACCAGCGCGCCTTCGCGCGAGATCGGGTGAAACAGGCCGCCGGCCGTCAGCAGGGAGGCGCGCAAGGCAAACAGCGCCAGCGAGCCGCCGATGAACAGCGTCAGGATGCAGAGAATGAACACGCCACGCGTCGGATCGGTGGCGAATGCGTGCACCGAGGTCAGCACGCCGGAACGCACCAGGAAGGTGCCGAGCAGCGACAGCGAGAAGGTCAGGATCGCCAGAAGCAGCGTCCAGATCTTCAGCGCCGAGCGCTTTTCCATGACGATCGCCGAATGCAGCAGCGCCGTGCCCGCCAGCCACGGCATGAAGGATGCGTTCTCGACCGGATCCCAGAACCAGAAGCCGCCCCAGCCGAGCTCGTAATAGGCCCAGTAGGAGCCCATGGCGATGCCGCCGGTGAGGAACATCCAGGCAACCAATGTCCACGGCCTTACCCAGCGCGCCCACGAAGCGTCAATGCGGCCCTCGATGAGGGCAGCGACAGAGAAGGAAAAGCAGATCGAGAAACCGACATAGCCGAGATAAAGCAGCGGCGGATGGATGGCGAGGCCGAGGTCCTGCAGGATCGGGTTGAGATCGCGGCCCTCGATAGGCGCCGGATTGAGCCTGACGAACGGGTTCGACGTCGTCAGGATGAACAGGAAGAAAGTGGCGCCGATCGCTCCCTGCACGGCAAGCACATTGGCCCGGAGCGTCGCCGGAAGATTGCCGCCGAAGACGGCGACGAGCGCGCCGAAGAAGGTCAGGATCAGCACCCAGAGCAGCATCGAACCTTCGTGATTGCCCCAGGTTCCGGTGATCTTGTAGATCAGCGGCTGCAGCGAATGCGAGTTCTCCCAGACGCTCTCAACCGAGAAGTCGGAGCCGGCGTAGGCGGTTGCCAGCGCCACGAAAGACAGCGCCGTCAAGGCAAAGCCGGTCAGCGCGGCCGGTGCGCCGACGGCCATCATCTTGTGGTTGCCGGTGCGCGCACCGAACAGCGGCACCATCGTCTGCACCAGGGCCAGCGCAAACGCCAGGACCAGGGCGAAATGTCCGGTTTCAACCATTGTCACCGCACCCGCTAGTCACTCTTGCTCTCCTGCCATACGCCCTTGGCCTTGAGGCCGTCGGCCACTTCCTTGGGCATATAGGTCTCGTCATGCTTGGCCAGCACGCTGTCGGCGACAAAGATTCCGTCAGGGCCAAACGAGCCTTCGGTGATCACGCCCTGTCCTTCCCGGAAGAGGTCGGGAAGAATGCCGGTATAGGTGACCTTGACGTCCTTCTGGTTGTCGGTCACCGAAAAGGCGACGGTGGCGCCTTGGCCACGCTCGACCGTGCCTTTTTCGACAAGACCGCCGAGCCTTATGCGCTGGCCCGGCTGAAGGCTGGCGGTGGCCAGATCGGCCGGCATGTAGAAATAGGAGGCCTTCTGGCCAAGCGCATAGAAGGTCAGCCCCGTGGCAACACCGAGAAACCCCAGCCCCGCTGCGATCACCGACAGTCGTTTCTGCTTGCGCGTCATCGTCTACTCCGTCGCCGTCACGCCAAGCGAGGCGGCAAAGGCGGTGAATTTCCTGGCCTGGTCACTGTCCGCGCCAAAGACGGCGATACCGCGATTGAGCGCGTCACGCGCCTGATCTGTCTTGCCCAGCACGGCATAGGAACGAACGAGCTGCATCCACCCTTCCTCGTCGCGCGGATTTTGCCGAAGCCTTTCGTCGAGGCCGGCAACCATGGTGCTGATCATGGCTTGCCGGTCCTGCGGCGACATCGAGGAGGCAGCATCGATATCCTCGGCGCTCGGCCCTTTCGCGGGCGCCTCAGAAGCGACGCTGCGGGCGGCGGATTCGGCCAGCGCCTGCTCGACGGCGCCGCGCCACGGCGAGCCCTGCGGCAAGGCGGCAAGCATCTTTTGCCAGGCCGCCGTGGCTTCAGCTATGCGGCCTTCCTGTGCCATGCCCATGGCGAGATAGAACGAGGCCTTCGGATTGGCCGGATCGAGCTTCAACGCCGCCTCGAAAGCCGCCTGCGCTTCGGCGGAGACAATGCCGCCGGCCGCATTGGCGATCGCCTCGCCAAGACCCGCCTGGCGGGCGGCGCTGTCGCCGTCGAGGCGGATGGCGTTGCGATAGGCGGTCACCGCATCGGCGTATCGCTGCATGCGCAGATAGACCGGCGCCAGCACGTCCCAGCCGCGGCCATCGGATGGGTTGGCCGCCAGGTGCGCCTCGGCGCGGGCTATCAGCTCGTCGACCGAGCTGTCGGCGGGGTTCTTGGCCAGGCGTTCGCTGAGCGGCTGCGACGGCAGGTCGGGTGAGCCGAGCTGGCCATAGAGGCCCCAGCTGACCAGCGGAACCAGCAGCACGGCCGCCGTCGCCACCAGCCTTGTCGACCGCGACGGCTGCGTCGCCGTCTCGTCGGCGTGGCCGGCATTGCTCAGGCGAAGGATGCGGCGGGCGATTTCGGCGCGTGCCTCTTCGGCCTCCATTGGCCGGATCAGGCCACGCGCCATATCGCGGTCAAGCTCGGCCAGCTGGTCGCGATAGACTTCAAGGTCGTGATCGCCGGCAGCGGACGCGTTCTTCGATCCGCCGGCCAACGGCAGCAGCACCGCCAAGCTTGCGCCCAGCGTCAGGAGTGCGGCTATGACCCAAAACAGCATGGCTCTTCCAATAGAACGAGACCCTTGCCCTGCCAACACAAGCGTGCTGCGACGCTTTGGCGGGGCCGCTCCGATCGATAATGCATGTCGCGCAAAAGTGTGCAGCGGTTTTGCGATAACGACCATGCATCAAAACAAGAACCTATAGCGCGTCGCATGACGACGGTCGAACGCGACGCGCTTTAGTGCCGGATCGGTATCGGCGGATCGACGGCCGGGCGTCTTTGTTGCGCAATTCCGGACGGAAAACCGTTTCACACTTTTCCTGGAATTGCTTGTCTTATGACTTTCGCTGCCGAATGGGTCAGAAAGGAACGCTGAGAGAGGGTA
>NZ_JAMYLZ010000012.1:0-142679 GCF_040318315.1 Mesorhizobium sp. M1227 | reverse complement strand
TGTCGGCGCCGGCAAGGCGCAGGCCCTGGATGACGTTGAGGCCGATGCCGCCGAGGCCGAAGACGACCGCCGTCGCGCCTTGCTCGACCTTGGCCGTGTTGATCACAGCACCGATGCCGGTGGTGACGCCGCAGCCGATGTAGCAGATCTTGTCGAACGGGGCGTCGGCATTGACCTTGGCCACCGCGATCTCGGGCAGCACGGTGAAATTGGAGAAGGTCGAGCAGCCCATATAGTGAAACAGCCTGTCCTTGCCGATCGAGAAGCGCGAGGTGCCGTCGGGCATCAAGCCCTGACCCTGGGTGGCGCGGATGGCGGTGCACAGATTGGTCTTGCGCGACAGGCAGGACGGGCACTGCCGGCATTCCGGCGTATAGAGCGGGATGACATGGTCGCCCTTCCTGACCGAGGTGACGCCCTTGCCGACGTCGACGACGATGCCGGCGCCCTCATGGCCGAGGATCGCCGGAAACAGGCCTTCCGGGTCGGCGCCCGACAGCGTGAACTCGTCGGTGTGGCAGATGCCGGTTGCCTTGATCTCGACCAGCACCTCGCCATCGCGGGGGCCTTCGAGGTCGACCTCCATGATCTGCAGCGGCTTTCCGGCGGCAACGGCGACAGCGGCGCGCGTTTTCATCAGGCAATCCTCCCAAGGCAGTCTGCAATCCAGGTTAGATTTAACTTACCATTCAGCTCTGCGCTATGCACGAAGCGACGTTCTGACCCCGGATTTTCGTCAGCGCCCGCCGATTTGCATGCGGGATAGGCTCCGACTTTGCCTTGACCGGCCCCCTGAAGCCCATAAAACGGGAAGCCCGTAAAAGAAGGGCAGCCGAGGGACGAGGCCTGCATGTTCACAAAGATCCTGGTCGCCAACCGTGGCGAGATCGCCTGCCGCGTGATCAAGACGGCGCGCAAGATGGGCATCGCCACCGTCGCGGTCCATTCCGACGCCGACCGCGACGCCGTGCATGTCGAAATGGCCGACGAGGCGGTGCATGTCGGGCCTTCGCCGGCTGCGCAAAGTTATCTGGTCGCGGAAAAGATCATCGCCGCCTGCAAGGCCACAGGAGCAGAGGCCGTGCATCCCGGCTACGGTTTCCTGTCCGAGCGGGCATCCTTCTGCGAAGGGCTGGAGCAGGAAGGCATCGTCTTCATCGGCCCGAAGCCCAAGGCCATCAAGGCGATGGGCGACAAGATCGAATCGAAAAAGTTCGCCAACGCGGCCAAGGTGTCGACGGTGCCCGGCTGGCTCGGCGTCGTCGAAAACGCCGCCCATGCCGAAAGAATAGCCGGCGAAATCGGCTATCCCGTGATGATCAAGGCTTCAGCCGGCGGCGGCGGCAAGGGCATGCGCATCGCCTGGAGCAAGGCAGAGGTGCGCGACGGCTTCGACCGGGCGCGGTCGGAGGCGAAAAGCTCGTTCGGCGATGACCGCGTCTTCATCGAAAAATTCATCGTCGATCCGCGCCATATCGAAATCCAGGTGCTCGCCGACGCGCATGGCAACACGCTCTATCTCGGCGAGCGCGAATGCTCGATCCAGCGCCGCAACCAGAAAGTCGTGGAGGAGGCGCCGTCGCCGTTCCTCGACGCCAAGACCCGCAAAGCCATGGGCGAGCAGTCGGTGGCCCTGGCCAAGGCCGTCGACTACCAGAGCGCCGGCACGGTCGAGTTCATCGTCGACAGCGACAAGAACTTCTATTTCCTGGAAATGAACACGCGGCTGCAGGTCGAGCATCCGGTGACGGAACTCGTCACCGGCATCGACCTGGTCGAGCAGATGATCCGCGTGGCGGCCGGCGAAAAGCTCGCCATCAAGCAGAGCGACGTCAAGCTGAACGGCTGGGCGGTGGAAAGCCGCCTCTATGCCGAAGATCCGTATCGCAACTTTCTGCCGTCGATCGGCAGGCTGACGAAATACCGGCCGCCGGAAGAGGGAAAATTCGGCGAAATCGTCATCCGCAACGATACCGGCGTTACCGAAGGCTCGGAAATCTCGATGTTCTACGACCCGATGGTCGCCAAGCTGTGCACCTGGGCGCCGACACGGCTGGCGGCAATCGACGCGATGTCGGAAGCGCTGGACAGTTTCGTCGTCGACGGCATCGAGCACAACGTACCGTTCCTGGCGGCGCTGATGCAGCATCCGCGCTGGCGGGAAGGGCGGCTATCGACGGCGTTCATCGCCGAGGAATATCCCGACGGCTTCGCGCCCATTGTGCCGAACAGCGAAGAAAACGCGGTGCTGGCCGCGATCGCAACCGCGGTCGAACTGCTGCGCCGCGACCGGCTCGACCGGCTGGGCGGGCGGCTGGCGCCGCATTCGGGCGCCTTGAAACGCGATTGGGTGGTGAAGATCGGCCGGGATTATCTTTCGGTTGCCATCGTCGAAGGCATGATTTCCATTCCGATGGAGCTCGACCTCACAATCGACGGCGGCAAACCGCTGACGGTGGCATCCGACTGGCGGCCGGGCGATCTCATCTGGCGCGGCACGGTCGGCGGCCGCAAGGTCGCGGCGCAAGTCAGGCCGGTGCTGAACGGGTTCCGCATCGCCTGGAAAGGCATCTCGGTGACAGCCCGCGCCATGCTGCCGCGCACCGCCGAACTCGAAAGGCTGATGCCGGAAAAAGTGGCGCCGGATACCTCGAAGATGCTGCTATGCCCGATGCCCGGCCTCGTCGTGTCGATTGCCGTTGCCGAGGGGCAGGAGGTCAAGGCCGGCGAGACGCTGGCCGTGGTCGAGGCGATGAAGATGGAAAACGTGCTGCGCGCCGAGCGCGACCTCATCGTCTCGAAGCTCAACGCCAAGCCCGGCGACAGCCTTGCCGTCGATGCTGTGATCATGGAATTCGCGTGAGGTTGGACCCGCCGTCGACGCTCTGTCTGAAGTTGGCGGGACAGCGCGCCCCTCTGTCCTGCCGGACATCTCCCCCTCAAGTGTCCCTAAAGTGGGGAGATTGGCAGCTTCGGGGCCCAGCTCGCTCCTGCAACGTTGGAAATTGGCGAAAGCCGAGATGATGGCCAATCTCCCCCCTCATGGGGGAGATGTCCGGCAGGACAGAGGGGGGCGCGAAGGAACGCGACCTGCAATCCTCTGGATACGCCCTCGGGAGACGGACAACTCGAATTTTTCCCCGTCGCGCCGTATTTTGTTCTTGCTTTGTGCCGGCAGCTATGCTATTAATTTGGCTATGGTGCTAATTGGCTCCAACGACCCGCCCGCCGAGGCGGGTTTTGTTTGTAGCCTGAGGTTGGCGGGACAGCGCCCCTCTCTGTCCTGCCGGACATCTCCCCCACAAGGGGGGAAATTGGCAGCTTCGGCGGTTGCTCTAAACCTCCAAAGCTCTAATCACTAGCGCTGGACTTGTGCTACCCGGCGCTCGACAATACAATACATCTTCATCGACTGAGTCCTTGTGAGGCGGCGCGAAAAAACCATGGCGGATGAAAGACTTCCACGCGATCCCTTGCTGCGCGAGGCCTATGCAAAGGCGTCGCGGGCGGAGGCGGCGGCGCGTCGGTTCATTCATCTGCGCGTGCATTCGGCCTATTCGCTGCTCGAAGGTGCCTTGCAGCTCGGCAAGATCGTCGGCCATGCGGTGCAGGACGAATGCCCGGCAATCGCCGTCACCGACACCAACAATCTGTTCGGCGCGCTGGAATTCGCCCAGAAGGCGGTAAAGGATGGCATCCAGCCGATCATCGGCTGCCAGATCGACCTCGCCTTTTCCGGCGAGGCGAGCGACAGCCAGCGCGACCGCAGGCGGCAAGGACCGGAGATGCGGCCGGTCGTCCTGATCGCCGCAACCGAGGCCGGCTACGGCAATCTGGTCAGGCTGGTCAGCCGCGTCTACCTCGAGACACCGCCCGGCGAAGCGGTGCATCTGACGAGCGAGATGCTGCAGGGCCACACCGACGGATTGATCTGCCTTACGGGCGGGCCGCGCGGTCCGATCGGCACTGCATTGAAACAGGATCGCCGCGAACTCGCCGAGACCCGGCTCTCGGCGCTCAAGAGCCTGTTCGGCGACCGGCTCTATGTCGAGCTTGAGCGCGTGTCCGGCTATGACCGCGCCATCGAGCAGTCGTCGGTCGATCTCGCCTACCGCCACGATCTGCCGCTGGTTGCCACCAACGAGGCGTTTTTCTTCTCTCGTGAAGACTATGAGGCGCATGACGCCCTGATCGCCATCGCAGAAGGTTCCGTGGTTGCGGCCGACAATCGCCGCCGCCTTTCGCCCGACCACTTCCTGAGAGGCCAGGCCGATATGGCGAGGCTGTTCGCCGACCTGCCGGAAGCAATCGACAACACCGTCGAGATCGCGCTGCGCTGCTCGTATTACCCGAAGACCCGCAATCCGATTCTGCCGCGCTTTGCCGGCCGCGATGTCGCCGACGCCGATGCTGCGGTCAAGGCGGAGGCGCAGGAGCTTGCCAGGCAGGCGCATGAAGGGCTGGAGGCGCGGCTGGCGGCGCACGGCCCGACGCCCGGCTATACCGTCGAGCAATATCGCGAAAGGCTGGATTTCGAGCTCGGCGTCATCGAGAAGATGAAATATCCGGGCTATTTCCTGATCGTTGCCGACTTCATCAAATGGGCCAAGGCACAAGGCATTCCGGTCGGCCCGGGCCGCGGTTCGGGCGCCGGCTCGCTGGTCGCCTATGCCACGACCATCACCGACATCGATCCACTGCGTTTTTCGCTGCTGTTCGAGCGCTTCCTCAATCCCGACCGCGTGTCTATGCCCGACTTCGACATCGACTTCTGCCAGGACCGGCGCGAGGAAGTCATCCGCTACGTCCAGCAGAAATACGGCCGCGACCAGGTTGGCCAGATCATCACCTTCGGCACGTTGCAGGCGCGCGCGGTGCTGCGCGACGTCGGCCGCGTGCTGCAGATGCCTTACGGGCAGGTCGACAAGCTGAGCAAGATGGTGCCGTCGAACCCGGCCAATCCGGTCAAGCTCGCCGACGCCATCGCCAACGAGCCGCGCTTTGCCGAAGAGGCGGAGCGTGAGCCGATCGTGCAGACGCTGCTCGATACGGCGCAGAAACTGGAAGGTCTTTATCGGCACGCCTCGACGCACGCCGCCGGCATCGTCATCGGCGACCGGCCGCTGTCGGAGCTGGTGCCGATGTACCGCGATCCGCGCTCGGACATGCCGGTCACGCAGTTCAACATGAAATATGTCGAGCAGGCCGGGCTGGTGAAATTCGACTTCCTTGGCCTGAAGACGCTGACGGTGCTGGACAGGGCCGTCAAGCTGATCCGCCGCCGCGGCATCGAGATCGATCTTGCCCACATTCCGCTCGACGACCCCGAAACCTACGCCATGCTGTCGCGCGGCGAGGTGGTCGGCGTGTTCCAGGTGGAAAGTGCCGGCATGCGCAAGGCGCTGATCGGCATGCGGCCCGACTGTATCGAGGACATTATCGCGCTGGTCGCGCTCTACCGGCCGGGGCCGATGGAGAACATACCGACCTACAACGCCAGAAAGCACGGCGAGGAGGAGATGGCGTCGATCCACCCGAAGATCGACCATCTCGTCAAGGAGACGCAAGGCGTCATCGTCTACCAGGAACAGGTGATGCAGATCGCGCAGGAGCTCTCCGGCTATTCGCTGGGCGAAGCCGATCTGCTGCGCCGCGCCATGGGCAAGAAGATCCGCGCCGAGATGGACAAGCAGCGCGAGCGCTTTGTTTCGGGCGCGGTCGAGCGCGGCGTCGGCAAGCCGCAAGCCGACTTCATCTTCGACCTGCTGGCAAAGTTTGCCGACTACGGTTTCAACAAATCGCATGCCGCCGCCTATGCCGTCGTCTCCTACCAGACCGCCTATCTGAAGGCGCATTACCCGGTCGAATTCCTGGCGGCATCGATGACGCTCGACATGGGCAATACGGACAAGCTCGCCGATTTCCGCCAGGATGCGCTGCGCCTCGGCATCGAGGTGGTGGCGCCGTCGGTCATGACGTCGTTCCGGGATTTCGAGGTCGGCGAGAACCGCATCTTCTATTCGCTGGCCGCGCTCAAGGGCGTCGGCGATGCGGCGGTCGAGCACATCGTCGCCACGCGCGGCGAAAAACCCTTCAAGAGCCTCGCCGATTTCTGTGAAAGGGTCGATCCGAAGATCGTCGGCAAGCGCGTCTTCGAAAGCCTGATCATGGCCGGCGCGCTCGACTGCTTCGGTCATGACCGCGCGGCGATGATGGCCGGCGTCGAGCGGATGATCGGGCTGGCGTCGCTGGCGCAGCAGAATGCCGTCACCGGCCAGCATGACATCTTTGGCGCCTCGCTCGGCGCACAGTCGCAGGCGCTCAACTTGCCGGCGACCGATCCCTGGCTCGCCGCCGACCGCCTGCACCGTGAATTCCAGGTGGTCGGGTTCTATCTCTCGGCGCATCCGCTCGACGAATACAAGGCGGCGCTGCAGAAAATGCGGGTGCAGACCTGGGGCGAGTTTTCGGCCGCCGTCAAACGCGGTGCTGCCGCCGGCCGGCTCGCCGGCACGGTGACCACCAAGCAGGAGCGCAAGACGCGCACCGGCAACAAGATGGGCGTCGTGCAGTTCTCCGACACCTCCGGCCAGTATGAAGCGGTGCTGTTTTCCGAGGGGCTGGCGCAATACCGCGACCTGCTCGAACCCGGCCGCTCGGTGGTGATCACCGTTTCGGCCGAGGACAGGCCTGAAGGCGTCAATCTGCGCATCCAGACCGTGCAGTCGTTGGAGGAAGAGGCAAGCCGTATCCAGAAAGCGTTGCGCATCTTCGTCAGAAATGACGCACCGGCATCGACAATCCAATCGCAGCTTGGCCAGCGTGGCGACAGTCAGGTGAGCATCATCGTCATCAAGGAAGGCGGCGAGGGCGAGGTCGAGATCGAGTTGCCCAACCGCTACCGCGTATCGCCGCAGATCGCGTCGGCGATGCGGGCGGTGCCGGGCGTGGTCGAGGTGGAACTGGTCTAAGAGTTAGCGCACGCTTATGAAGCGGCGATCTCCGCCGGTTGCGGTGCTCTCCGCTGCAGGTTGAGCAGATTTCCCATGAGGATCAGCAGGGCGCCACCGGCGGTGAAGGCGTCGATCTGCTCGTGATAGAGCAGCCATCCGATCACCGCCGACAGCGGCACGCGCAAAAAGTCCATTGGCGAGATGACCGTCGCATCGGCATAGACAAGTGCGCGGGCCATGCAGAAATGCGACGACATGCCGGTGAAGGCGATGAGCAGGATCCACGGCCAGAGCTCAAGCGGCGGGTTGCGCCATTCGTAAAGCGCCGGGACGAGGCCAAGCAGCGACTGGATGATCAGCATCCAGAAGATGATGCGCACGACGCTGTCCGTCCGCGTCAGCGACTTGACGAGGACCACCGAGACGCCGAAGCAGACCGCGGCTCCCAGCACGATGACATGTCCCGGATTGACCGCGCCGACGCCCGGACGCACGATGATCACAACGCCGATCAGCCCGAGCACGATCGCCGCCAGCCGTGGCCGGGACAGCCTCTCGCCGAGGAAAGCGACGGCCAGCAAAGCGGTCCAGATCGGCGTCGTGAATTCAATCGAGATCAGTACCGCAAGCGGGATCAGCGTCAGGGCGTAGAGCCAGGCAGCCTGGCCGGTATAGTGGACGACGTTGCGGGCGATATGAGCCAGCGGGCGTCCGGTGCGCATCGCCGCAAAACCGCCTGACATCATGACCAGCGGCAACAGGATGAAAAAGCCGATCACCGAGCGCAGCTCGAGCACCTGGAAGACGTTTAGTTCGGCCGTCGTGGCACGGCCGGCCACCGACATCGCCAGGAACGAGGCGATCGACAGCGCCATCCAGAACGCGGCCTTGGGGATCGAGGGTGCGGGTGCCATGCGGCTATGTCGCAAGCCGGAGCGCTCATCGCAACCGCTAGCCGACGCATTCGACTGGGCCAGCCGTGCAGCGTTGCAAACAGTGATGTTGAAGCCGGAACCCGCCGCTGAGGGAAGCGTTGGTCCCTCAGTGTTTGCGTGCTGTGTTTTGGATACCAACGAGGAGCGGTCCGATGAAATCACTTGCACGATTTGTACTTGCCGGCTGCCTGACGGCCGGGGCCGGGGCCGGGGCCGGGGCAGCGCATGCCGACGATCCGGATTTTCTTCGCTCATTCCAGGGGAATTTCGCCGGCAAAGGCATCGTCAAGGTGACCACCGATGCGCCGACGGTGAATGTCTCCTGTCATTTCAATTCCGACGCAACGTCGAGCTCGCTATCGCTCGACGGCAGCTGCCGCGGTCTTATCGTGGTAACGCGCGCCATCAGCGCCGATCTCAAATCGAGCGGGACGAAATACACCGGCACCTATGTCGGATCGCGCACCGGGCCGGCGCAATTGAGCGGCAGCCGCTCCGGCAACGCAATCAATCTCGGCATCCGTTGGGCCAAGGAGGTCAATGGCGATCGCAAGGCGCAAATGACGGTCGAGAAGAACGGCGAGAATGGCATGCGGCTGATCGTCGTCGATACCGATCCGAAAACCGGGAAGAGTGTGGTGACCACCCGGATCGATCTGCAGCGCACGTGACTGGGGCAAGTTGAGATTCAGGTGAGGCCGGCCTGCGAAACGCGGTTTCCTGCGCTTTCGGCCTTCGCCGGCGGAAGCATTCTGAGCGATCGTGGCAGTTAAGGCTACGGCCGGCGTAGGCCGGTGCTCACGTACTCACAAGTACGCTCCGCTCCGGTTCTCGGAAACCACCCTTCTCGACTCGGCCTGACCTGAATCTCAACAGGCCGGTATCATTCCTCGACCGGTTCGGGCGGATGGGCATCGCGGCCCTTGCCGAAGGTATAGCCGGTTTCCACCGCCCTGCGGCCGAACTTGCCGCGCAGCGTGTCGATGGCGCCTTCGGCCATGGCGCGCTTGCGTGACTGGACGTCGACCAGGTCGGGCGGGTCCGCCCGGTCATCGTCGGAGAGATCGCTGACGCCAATGCCGAGCAGCCGGTATTTCGTGCCATCCGCTTCCTTGCGCAGCAGCTCGAGCCCGGTCTGAAAGATGCGGTCGGCCAGCCGGGTCGGATCGCCGAGCTGGCGATTGCGCGTGCGGATCCTGAAATCCTGGGTCTTCAGCTTGAGGACGACGGTGCGTCCGGCAATGCCGGATTTCTTCAGCCGGGCCGAGACTTTTTCCGACAGCGCCCTCAGCACCGAAACCAGTTCGTCGACGGAGGCGATGTCGGTATCGAAAGTGGTTTCCGCCGAGACGCTTTTCGCGTCCTGGTCGGGAACGACGCGACGGTCGTCCTCGCCGCGCGAAAGCCGGCAGAGCCGGTCGCCCATGACGCCGTAGCGGCGCATCAGATCGCCACGTTCCATGCGCTGCAACTGGCCGATGGTGCGGATGCCGTCGCGCTCGAGGGTGGCGGCAAAGGCCTTGCCGACCCCCCAGATCAGCGTCACCGGCTGCTCGGCCAGGAAGCCGATAGCCTCGGCCTCGCCGATCACCGAAAACCCGCGCGGCTTGCGGAAGTCCGACGCCACCTTGGCCAGGAACTTGCAGTAGGAAAGGCCGGCCGAAACGGTGATGCCAATTTCCTTTTCCACGCCGAGTGCGAAGCGCGCCAGCACCACCGCAGGCGGCAGGCCATGCAGGCGCTCGGTGCCGGCGAGGTCGAGAAAGGCCTCGTCGATCGAGAGCGGCTCGACCAGCGGCGTCAGCGCCTGCATCATGGCGCGCACCTCGCGGCCGACGCGCACGTATTTTTCCATGTCCGGCGGCAGGACCACCGCTTCCGGGCAGGCTTCGAGCGCCTTGAACATCGGCATTGCCGAGCGCACGCCGTGGATGCGGGCAATGTAGCATGCGGTGGAGACGACGCCGCGCTTGCCGCCGCCGATGATCAATGGCCGGTCCTTCAACGCCGGGTTGTCGCGCTTTTCGACCGCCGCGTAGAACGCGTCGCAATCGATATGGGCAAGGCGCAGCCGGTAGAGCTCCGGATGGCGGGCGAGCCGTGGACTGCCGCAGCGCTCGCAACGGCGTGCCTCGCTGCGCTGAAAACTCAGGCAGTCGCGGCAAAAACCGTGTTCGGGATTGTTGACAGGGGCCGCCATCGCTGCGAACATAAAGAGAACAAATGCAATGGTACGTCAGGACGGATGCCACGACAAGGCGGTGGGCCGGGAGAGAGCTCATGAATACGACCATAGCGCCGCTAGTGCCCGAGCTTTGGGCGGATTTCGAAGATCTTTTCGGTAGGCAAGGCGCCTGCTACGGCTGCTGGTGCACACATTTCCGGCTGTCGCCCGCAGCACGCCGCGCGAGCAACCGGGAGCGCAACAAGGACCACATCAAGGCGCGGATCGAGGCCGGGCCGCCGCCTGGCCTGCTGGCTTTCGAGGGTGGCCAGGCGGTCGGCTGGATGCAGATCGGCCCGCGTGCCGACGTGCCCGAATGGAACAACCAGGGCAGGGGGTCGGCGCCGATCGACCCCGCCGACGCCAGCGATCCGGGCGTCTGGGCGATCTCCTGCTTCTTCATCCGCACCAAAGCGCGCGGCAAGGGCCTGTCGCACCGCCTGGTCCAAGGCGGCATTGAGTTCGCCCGCGAGAACGGCGCGCGGCTGATCGAGGCCTGCCCGATCGACCTGTCGAAGGATTCGCGCTCGATCGGGCTGTTCGTCGGCTCGTCGCGGGTCTTCGAAAGGGCCGGGTTCCAGCGATTGGTCGAACGTAAGCCAGGCCGACCGCTGGTGCGGCTGGTGCTTTAGCCGGATGCGCTTTTGGCCTACAGTCGGCGTCTTGCGGCTGTAACGCTGTTTCACTAACACAAGCAATGATTTGGCCCGAGACAACGGAGAATCGACGTGAAGCGTGTATTGCCACTTGTTCTCGCCGTCGCGTTTAGCGCGCCCGCTTTCGCCCAGACCGTCGACAGCCAAGGTGCGAAGAAGCTTACCGATGATCTGGCACATTATTTCGGCAGGCAGGGTTTCGATATCGGACTGGTGAAAATCACTGCCGACGGCGATGCGTACAAACTCGCCGTCGATTTCAAGCCGCTCGTCGCTTTGCTGTCGAAACAGGATTCCTTCAAGTTCGACGTCACGCCTTACGACATGCGGGTCAAGCCGCGCCAGGACGGGCAGTGGGACGTGTCGGCGGATACGTCGCTGACCGGATCGTTCGATTTCAAGGGGCCTCAAGGGCCGCAGCACATCGACTTTTCGGTGTCGAACAACAAGTTCACCGGTGTGTATGATCCGGCCCTGGTGGCCTTCGTCAGCGCCACGGGGTCAATGGACGCTATGACGATGAAAACCCGGGAGCCGAAGCAAGAGGCCGATGTCTCTGCCGGTGCCGGCACCGCCACGCTAAATTCGACGAAATCGGCTAACGGCGGCATCGATTTCACTGTCGCGGAAAAGATCTTGAATTTTGCTGAAGTCCTCAAAATCAACGATCCCGAGCGAGGGTTGAATTTTCCGGTCACCCTCAATGCGCCGGAACTTTCGGTGCATGCAAACGGCAAGGGTGTTCGGACAAAGCCGTTGATGGATCTGCTTGCTTTTGCCGTCGCTAATGAAGACGAGGCGAAACTGAAAGTAAATCAGGCGGAACTTAAGTCACGTCTCCTTTCGGCGTTGCCTGTCTGGGAAAGAATCGATGGAACGTACGCCTTCAAGGATTTCGCAATTGAGAGCCCAGTCGGCAAGTGGGGTGCGAAGCAGTTGGATTTGGCTAGCGGCATGGATGGCGTCTCCCAGAACGGCAAGATCAACTATGGGATCAAGGCCTCCGGTCTGACGATCCCCCGGCAATTGCTGCCCGCCTGGACTGGTCCACTGGTGCCGACGGATATCGACCTCAACTTCGGCGGTGCCAATATCGATCTCGACACGATGGCGAAGAAGGCGATCGAAGCCTTTGATCTCAATAAGAATCCGCCGTTGCCGGGGGAATTCGGCAAGGCTTTGGTCGCCGATTTCAAGGCCAAGAAACCCAAAGTAATCCTCGGCCACTCGACCGTGAAGAATGGCGACGTCGAAGTCGCCATGGAAGGCGAGATGACTTTCCCCGGCGGCGAAAAGCCTGATGCGACCGTGACCGTCGCTGTGGCCGGCTACGACAGGATCGTCGATGCCTTGAAGGAAGGCGCCAAGAGCGATGAGCAGATGGCGCAGGCCTTCCCCTTTGCGCTGGCCGTCAAAGGTTTTGGCAAGACGCTGCCGGATGGCCGGCTGGAATGGGTGATCAACACCAAGGCCGATGGGTCCGTTGCGGTCAACGGCGCCACGCTGAAGGGGCCGGATGAAGTCCAGGACGACAGCGCCGGCCAGGATGACAACTCGGGCGATGATGGCGCGAATGGAACGGACAATTCGACCGGGGGCGAGGATTCGGACGGCGGCGACAATGGCGGGGCAGGACCGAAGCTGCAGCCCTGAGCGCTCGCACTAAAGCCCCAGAGCGCTCGCGATCTTCGGCGCGGCGTCGCGCCAGTCTTCGACGACGATGACGCCGTCCGGCGGCGGCGGCAGGAAAGCGCGCAGCGAATTGTCGGCCATAAGATGGAAGAGATACGCATCGGCGACCGAGTTCTGCACCGACACAAGATTGGACGGCTGATCGTCGACGAAAGCGACCGGGCGGCCCTTGTTGCCGCGCAATTTGGCCACCGCCGGTCCCTTGGCCATTTCGGTGGTCAAAAGCGGGTAGGGCAATCCGAGCGCGTCGAGATGCGCACGGCGCACCACGCGGTGCTTGTGCGGCATAGCGGTTAGCAGAACGATCTCGGCGCTGTCGCTAAGCGCTGCAAGAGCATCCTCGGCACCGTCGGTGATGCTTTGCCAAGCGGCCTGGGCGTCAAAGAATTCCCCCAAAAGTGCCGTAACCTCGGGCTGTTCGATCAAACGGCCGCTCGCCGTTTCGGTGATGTTGCCGGTGAGGCGGAAGGAAGCCAGCGTCAGGCCGAAGCCGCGCGATTTGAGGAAATGCGGAAACGGCCGGATGAATTCGAGCACGACGTCGTCGACGTCGAGCACCATCAGCGGCCGGTCGTCGTCGGCCAGCTCCTCGATCTGGCGCGCCGTCTCGGGATCGTCGCTCATACCGAATGCTCATGATTGTCGTCGCCGAGCGGCAGCGCCCGCAATGCCTTGCCGACTGCGGCCGGCGGCGTCCCGGTCTCCTCGGAAAAACGCATCAGCGTCGGCTCGTGGGCAAGGATGAACTGCAGCACGCCGGCCAGGAATCCAGGCTCGCCCGCCGCCCGGCGGATGGAATGGGCTTCGATGCCGGTGATCGCCAGGAAGCGGGGCAGAAGTTCCGGATCGGCGGCGACGAAGCCCAACGCCTTTACGGCAAGGGTTTCCGCTTCCTCGCGCATTGACGCTGCGTTTGCCATCGCTACCTTCCTTCATGGGCGGAATCGTTCTGTTTTCGCAGTAGTGGCAAGTGTCGCCGGCAGCAAGCTCGCCCACCTGGAATCCGAACGCTTTTAGGGCGGCCGGTTTGCGTTTCGTCAATCATATTGCCGTATAGTGGGAACAGGTTTGGTGCGTGCCGACAAGGGGGCGCATGACGGCACCCTTCGAGTGGAAGGTCAGCCGGGACGGGAAATCGATGCCAAAGAAGGTTATGATCGTCGAAGACAACGAGCTCAACATGAAGCTCTTTCGCGACCTCATCGAAGCGAGCGGCTACGAGACGGTGCGCACACGCAACGGCCTGGAAGCGCTGGATCTGGCGCGGCAGCACAGGCCGGACCTCATCCTGATGGACATCCAGCTACCGGAAGTGTCGGGCCTCGAGGTCACCAAATGGCTGAAGGAGGACGATGATCTCCACGTCATCCCGGTCATCGCCGTCACCGCCTTCGCGATGAAGGGGGACGAGGAGCGCATTCGCCAGGGCGGCTGCGAGGCATATATCTCCAAGCCGATCTCGGTGCCGCGTTTCATCGAAACCATCAAATCCTACCTGGGCGATGCCTGATGTCCCTTTCCAGCCGAGCCGGAGCTTTGTGAAATGACCGCGCGGATCCTCGTCGTCGACGACATCCCAGCCAATGTCAGGCTGCTGGAGGTTCGGCTACTCGCCGAATATTTCGAGGTCCTGACCGCCACCAACGGGCCGGACGCGATCGAGATCTGCGAGAACGGCAAGGTCGACGTCGTGCTGCTCGACGTGATGATGCCCGATATGGACGGGTTCGAGGTCTGCCGGCGGCTGAAGGGCGACCCGGCGACATCGCACATCCCTGTCGTGATGATCACCGCGCTCGACCAGGTTTCGGACCGGGTGCGCGGCCTCGAGGCCGGCGCCGACGATTTTTTGACCAAGCCGGTCAACGATCTGCAGCTGATGACGCGCGTCAAGAGCCTGGTCAGGCTGAAATCGCTGACCGACGAGCTGCGGCTGCGCGCCTCGACGACACGCAATATCGGCATCGAGGAGCTTTTGAGCCGCAACTTCGCTGCCGACGACGCGGTGCCGAAGGTGCTGCTGGTCGACGAGCGCAAATCCTCGTTCGAGCGCATCCAGAAGATGCTGCGCGGCAGTGCCGATCTCGACGTCGCCAACGATCCGCATGCAGGCTTCTTCCAGGCCGCCGAGCAGCCGTATGAATGCGTGATGATCTCGACGGCCTTCGCCGATTTCGACCCGCTGAGGCTCTGCTCGCAATTGCGCTCGCTCGATCGCACCCGTTTCCTGCCGATCATCCTTCTGGCGGACGAGGGCGAGGAGGGACGTATCATCCGCGGCCTCGAACTCGGCATCAATGATTATCTGATGCGGCCGATCGACCAGCAGGAGCTGACCGCGCGGCTGCGTACGCAGGTGCGCCGCAAGCGCTACAACGACCAGCTTCGCGCCAGCGTCACCCAGACCATCGAGATGGCGGTGACCGATGCCCTGACCGGCCTGCACAACCGGCGCTATCTCGACAGCCATCTGCAGACGCTGTTCGACCGCGCCGTGGCACGGCGCCGGCCGCTGTCGGTGATGATCACCGATCTGGACCGCTTCAAGAGCATCAACGACGCGCATGGCCATGACGGCGGCGACGACGTGCTGCGCGAATTCGCGCGGCGGCTGCGCAAGAATGTGCGCGGCATCGACCTGGCCTGCCGCTTCGGCGGCGAGGAGTTCGTCGTGGTGATGCCGGACACCGACGGCGCGGTGGCCGAAAAGGTCGCCGAGCGCATTCGCGCCGAAATCGCCCAACTGCCGTTTCCCGTCGGCGCCGAAGGCAAAGCCGTCGAAGTCACCGTCAGCGTCGGCGTTTCGTCGGTGCTGAAAGGGGTGGACACGGTCTCCGCGCTAATGAAACGCGCCGACCTTGCGCTCTACGAAGCCAAGAGCGGCGGCCGCAATCGCGTCGTCGCCAAGGCGGCTTAGCACCGAACACCAATTGCCGGGTCAACGCGACAAGGTTACGAATTTACCTTAATCCAAGCGATTTGCGAGGCTTGGTTAAGAAACGGTTGATTTCCATAAGTTGTTGCGCAAATGTGCAGCCCTTAGACGTAACCGGCACGAGGCTAGATCGCCGGTTCGACCCGAAGAATACCCCATGATGCTCAGGTCCGCCGCATCTCCTGGGTCCGTGGGGTCGGGCGGCCGGCGCTGGCACATAGTGGCCTCCTCGTACCGCTGCCAAACGCCGGCCGGCCCCCAATTTTCAAAACACATCAGGATTCTACGCCAAGACCCGGAAAATGTTTGGTTTTTGTTGCGGCAGCGACACCGCCCTTTGAAATAGCCGGCTTGGGCAGGGCGTATGCGCCCGCAGTCGATTGACAGGCCCTGTCTTCTATGCAGAAATTGGTTGGACCATTGAGCCATTTGGTGACCCGTTGGCATGACCGAATTCGGCCTTTCCCCCATACAGGCAACTGCTCGTGACGACGCGGTGCTCAAGGCGCTGGCCGGCTTTGTGATGCGGGAAGCTCTCGGGCCCGGCCAGAGACTGCCGACCGAACGAATCCTTGCCGAGCGCCTCAAGGTGAGCCGCAACACCGTGCGCGAGGCGTTGACGCGGTGGGAAGGGCTCGGCCTGGTCGAACGGCGCCAAGGCAGCGGCACCTATCTCAAGGGAGTGGTCTCGCTGGACATGCTGCACATGCCGCTGACGCTGGCCGGCGGCAATGATTTCACCAGCCTGATGCAGACGCTGGAAATCCGCCGGGCACTGGAAGCGGAAGCCGCCGCCCTGTGCGCCGTCCGCGCGGGCCAGGCAGATCTCGTCGAGATCGGGCGCAAGCTCGACATTATGGAGCAGGCCTTCCACACCCGCGCCGGGATGTCGGCGGAGGAGGACTGGGAATTCCACCAGTCGATCTACCGCAGTTCCGGCAATCCGCTGTTCGAGCAGATCATCGCCGCCATGCACGAACTGTTCCATCGTTTCTGGGAGCATCCGCTCGGCGTTCGTGATTTCGGCCACGCCAGCTTTCCTTACCACCGCACCATCTACGAACGCATTGCCGCGCACGATCCGGAGGGGGCTCGGGCCGAGGCGCTCAAGCTGATCGCCACCGTCGAGGACGATCTGAAGCGCGGCGCGGCCAAACTCGAACTTTCAGGCCAGAAATGAACGATCATCCCGCCGGTTTCGAAAACGACTATCTCGCCGAGGCAGCGACGCTTCTCGCCCATGACGAGCCTTTCCCCGGCGGCGCGGTGGTCCCGCCGATCTACCAGACTTCGCTCTTCACCTTCGCCAACTATTCCGAGATGGCCGACACATTCGCCGGCAGGCGACGTCAGCCGATCTATTCGCGCGGCGACAACCCGACGGTTATGGAGTTCGAGGCGCGTGTCGCCGCTCTCGAAGGCGCGGAGGCCGCCCGCGGCTTTTCCAGCGGCATGGCGGCGATCAGCGCCACGGTGCTTGCTTTCGTCGGTGCCGGTGAGCGCATGGTTGTCGTGCGCAATTGCTACGGCGATGCCTACCGGCTGTTCGAACGGCTTTTGCCACGGCTCAACATCAAGGTCGACTATGTCGACGGTTCCGATCCGGACGCGGTCGCGGCAGCACTTCCCGGCGCCAAGCTGCTCTACCTGGAAAGCCCGACGTCGATGATGTTCGAGCTCCAGGACATAACCCAGCTGGCGCGGCTGGCCAAAGAGCAGGGCATCATCACCTCGATCGACAATTCCTGGGCGACGCCGGTGTTCCAGAAGCCGATTTCGCACGGTGTCGACCTGGTGTTGCATTCGGCCTCGAAATATCTCGGCGGCCACAGCGACACCGTCGCCGGTGTGGTGGCCGGTTCGGCCGCCCATATCCGACATATCAACGAGCAGACCTATTCCTATCTCGGCGGCAAACTTTCGCCTTTCGAGGCCTGGCTGTTGCTGCGTGGCCTGCGCACATTGCCGCTGCGGTTGCCGCACCACATGAAGAGCGGGCTGACCATCGCCGAACGGCTGAAAGCGCATGACCATGTCGAGCGGGTCAACCACCCGGCCTATTCCAACCATCCAGGCAAGGCGACGCTTGCCGGCTATGCCGGGCTGTTCTCGTTCGAAGTGACGGAAGACGTCGACATCCCGGCTTTCGTCGATGCGCTGAAACTCTTTCGCATCGGCGTCAGCTGGGGCGGCCATGAGAGCCTGGTCGTTCCGGCAAAGGCCTCGCTCGAGCAGACGCCGGGCCTGAATTCGATGGCGCGCTTCGGCGTCAGCCCACGAACCATCCGCTTCAGTGTCGGATTGGAAAGTGTCGAAGACCTGTGGGCGGATGTTGCCCAGGCCTTCGACAGAGCAAAAAGATAAAGGAGCCGTTCAAAATGGGAGTGCTGAACATGAAAAAACTGAGCATCCTTCTTGGTGCCGTCGCGGGTCTGGCGATTTCCGCCGGCAGCGTGCTGGCCGATTCCACGGTCAAGATGGTCGAGGTCATCACCAGTCCGCCGCGTACCGAATTCCTCAAGAAGCAGATCGCCGAATTCGAGGCGGCCAATCCGGGTGTCAAGGTCGAGCTGGTATCGCTGCCCTGGGGCCAGGCGTTCGAGAAGTTCCTCACCATGGTGCAGGCCGGCGACACGCCCGACATCGTCGAGATGCCGGAGCGCTGGATGGGCCTCTATGCGACCAACGGCCAGCTCGAGGATCTCGGGCCATACATGGCCAAATGGGATGATGCCAAAACGCTTGCCGAGCGTGCCAAGCAGTTCGGCTCGACGGTCGATAACAAGCAGTACATGATCCCTTACGGCTATTACCTGAACGCGCTGTTCTGGAACAAGAAGCTGTTCAAGGAGGCCGGTCTGGACGGTCCGCCGGCGACGCTCGATGAATTCGTCGAGGACTCCAAAAAAATCTCGGCGATACCGGGCAAATACGGCTACTGCCTGCGCGGCGGCCCGGGCGCCTTCAACGGCATGCATATGTTCATGAACATCGCCGCCGGCAAGGGCGGCTATTTCAACGAGGACGGCACCTCGACCATCAACGAGGAAGGCTCGGTCAAAGGCCTGCAGATGCTCGCCGACATGTACAAGAACGGCCTGGCGCCGAAAGATGCGGTGAGCTGGGGTTTCAACGAGACCGTCACCGGCTTCTATTCCGGCACCTGCGCCATGCTGAACCAGGATCCCGACGCGCTGCTCGGCATCGCCGACAAGATGAGCGCCGACGACTTCGCCGTGGCGCCGATGCCGGTCGGGCCGAGCGGCAAATCCTATCCGACGCTCGGTTATGCCGGCTGGGCGATGTTCGCCAATTCCCAGCACAAGGACGATGCCTGGAAGCTGATGGCGACGCTGTTGTCGCCCAAGGACAATCTGGAATGGGCAAAGGAAGTCGGCGTCATTCCAATCCACAACGGCGCCGACCAGGACGCTCACTTCAGGACCGAGCAGTTCAAGGGCTGGTTCGAGGAACTGAACAACGGCGACAAATACGAGATGGTGACGCCGCCGACGCATCTGGAAAACCTTGGTAATTTCGTAGACCAGGTGGCGATCAAGAATTTTCAGGAAGTGCTGCTTGGTCAGAAGGCGGCCAAGGACGTGGCCGACGAATGGGCCAAGTTCCTGACCAAGGAACAGCAGGACTGGCTGGCCAAGAACAAGAAATAGCTTTTCTTCCTTCTCCCGTTCACGGGGAGAAGGTGTCACGACGTGACGGATGAGGGGCGGCGCCAACCCGACTTGGCTCGCGCTGCTTCTCATCTGCCAGCCCGTCCTCCGCAGCAGCTGCGCTGCAGCTGCGGAGGGTGGACCGGCATCTCCCCGTAAACGGGGAAGGCGCTGTCGCCAGCCCGTGCTTACCCAGGAGACGATCCAGTACCAATGACCTATGCCGTGTCCGAAATCCGATCCGCCGGCAGGCCGCGAAAGAAGCGGCTATCCCATGCCGCGATCGAGCCCTGGCTCTATCTCAGCCCGGCGATCGTGCTGCTGGTCGTCGTGCTCCTGGTGCCGCTGGTTATCGGTGTCGGCTACTCGTTCCGCAAATTCTCCGCTTTCAAATCCGAATATGTCGGGCTTGGGCAGTATCAGGCGATGCTGTCGGATCCCGTGCTCGGGCAGGCGCTTGTCAACACGCTGTGGTGGACGGCAGCCAGCCTGTTCTTCCAATTTTTCCTTGGACTTGGCCTGGCGCTGCTGCTCGACACGCCGTTCCGGGGCAGAAAGATCGTGCAGGCCGTCGTGTTCCTGCCTTGGGCGGTACCGTCCTTCCTCTCGGGCCTGACCTGGGCCTGGCTGTTCAACCCGATCATCGGGCCGCTGCCGCATTGGCTCTACGCCTTGGGGCTGAAAGCCGAGCCAACCAACGTGCTCTCCGATCCCTCGACAGCCATGTGGGGGCCGATCGTCGCCAATGTCTGGTTCGGCATTCCCTTTTTTGCCATCACGCTTTTGGCGGCGTTGAAGTCGATCCCGTCAGAACTGCATGAGGCGGCGGCGATCGACGGCGCCTCGCCGTGGCAGCGCTTCACCAAGGTGACGCTGCCGTTCCTGGCGCCGACCATCGTCATTACCGTCATGCTGCGCACGATATGGATCGCCACATTCGCCGACCTGATCTTCGTCATGACCGAAGGCGGGCCTGCCGGTTCGACCGCCACAGTGCCGGTCTATATCTATGTCAGCGCGTTCAAGTCGCTGGACAAAGGCTATGCCTCCGCAGTGGCGGTCCTGCTGCTTGTGCTGCTCATCGTCTACGCGGTTGCGCTTATCGGCATCCGCCGTTCGCTGGTGAGGCACGTCTGATGATTGCCGGACGCTCCGCTTCCTCGCGCGTCCTCGGCGGTATCGGCCTTTACGGCGCCATCGCCGCCTATATGGCCTTCGCGCTGTTCCCGATCTTCTGGACGTTGAAGATCTCGGTCACGCCGGAGCGGCTGCTCTATTCCGAAGGCATCACTTTCTGGCCGTCGCAAACGACGCTGCAGAACTTCGTCACCGTGCTCGAAGCCAGCGATTTCCCGCGTTACTTCCTGAACAGCGTTATCGTTTCGGTTTCGACGGCAGCCTTCGTAACGGTCATTGCCACGCTGGCCGGCTACGCCATGTCGCGATTTTCCTTCCGCGGCAAGGCGACCCTGGCCATCCTGCTTTTGCTCACCCAGACTTTTCCGCTGGTGATGGTCATTCCGCCGATCTACCGCATCATGGGACAGATCGGCCTCATCAACAGCCTGACCGGCCTCGTCATCATCTACACCGCGTTCAATACGGCCTTTGCGACCTTCCTGATGCAATCTTTCTTCGACGGCATCCCGAGAGACCTGGAAGAGGCAGCCATGATCGACGGCTGCACGCGCCTGCAGGCGATGCGCAAGGTGATCGTGCCGCTGACGCTGCCCGGCATGGGCGCGACGCTCGGCTTCGTCTTTACCGCCGCCTGGAGCGAGTTGCTGTTTGCGCTGATGCTGATTTCCAGCGACGACCAGAAGACCTTCGCGGTCGGCCTGCTCACCTATATCGGCAAATTCGCGGTCGACTGGGGACAGATGATGGCGGCTTCCATCCTGGCGCTGATCCCGGTCTGCGTCTTCTTTGCCTTCCTGCAACGCTACCTCGTCACCGGCCTTACCGCCGGCGCCGTCAAGGGATAGATCGATGGCCTCCGTTACACTCGACAAAGTCCGCAAAGACTATGGAGCGGTGCGCGTTCTGCACGCAGTCGATCTCGAAATCGCCGACGGCGAGTTCGTCGTTCTGGTCGGCCCGTCCGGCTGCGGGAAGTCGACACTGCTGCGTATGATCGCCGGGCTGGAGGAGGTCTCCGACGGCGAAATCCATATTGGTGAGCGCCTGGTCAACGATATTGCGCCAAAGGACCGCGACATTGCCATGGTATTCCAGTCCTACGCGCTCTATCCGCACATGGACGTGTCGAAGAACATGGGCTTCAGCCTGATGCTGAGGAAGGCCGGGAAGCCGGTGATCGATGCAAGGGTGGACGGGGCCGCCAAGCGGCTCGGGCTCGATGCGCTTCTGCAGCGCCTGCCTCGGCAATTGTCCGGCGGCCAGCGTCAGCGCGTCGCCATGGGCCGTGCCATCGTACGCGACCCGAAGGTCTTTCTCTTCGACGAGCCGCTTTCGAACCTCGATGCCAAGCTACGCGTTCACATGCGTGCCGAGATCAAGGCGCTGCACCAGCAATTGAAGACCACTTCGGTCTATGTCACCCACGACCAGACCGAAGCGATGACAATGGCCGACCGCATCGTCGTCATGCATGACGGCCTCGTCCAGCAGGTCGGTGTGCCGCTCGATCTGTACGACCGGCCGGTCAACATGTTCGTCGCCGGGTTCATCGGCTCGCCCGGCATGAATTTTCTGTCTGCCGTGGTTGAAAAGGGCGCCAAGCCGGATGCCATCCTGGCCGACGGCCAGAAGCTGAGGCTGCCGGACGGCCTGCCGCTCAGGGATGGCGATGCGATCACCGTCGGCTTGCGGCCCGAGCATATCCGGCTCGCCGACAATGGCGCGCTGAAGGGCGAGGTGGGTGTCGTGGAGCCGCTCGGCCTGTCCACCCAGTTCTATGCCAGGCTTGCCGGCCAGCAGGTCTGCGTGTTTGCCATGGGCCGGGCCAGCGTGAAGCCGGGTGAGGCCGTGCGCCTGTCGGCTGATCCGGCATCGCTCCATCTGTTCGATCCGGCAAGCGGCGATCGCATCGGCTAGCCCTGTATCCCCGAAATGAAAAACGCCGCCCGGAAGGCGGCGTTTCGGTACTGCGAGAGAAAACCCGATTACTTGATCTTGGTTTCCTTGAATTCGACGTGCTTCTTGGCGACCGGGTCGTATTTGCGGAACGACAGCTTGTCCGTCTTGGTGCGGCTGTTTTTGCTGGTCACGTAGAAGAAACCGGTGTCGGCGGTCGACAGAAGCTTGATTTTGATGTTTGCGGCTTTGGCCATGATGTTCGTCCGTTGAATGTTCGTGGAGTTTTGGCCGCTGGAGCACGGGAAACACCCGGACGCGGGAAACTTGCCGCGACACATAAAGAACGCGCCCGGAAAGTCAACCCTTGTCCAGGTTCTGTGTCGTAAGCAGATGAGTTGTCCGGATTAGGTAGCACATGAGTTGTCCGGGTTTATGCCAGCCGATGGAGGCTGGGGACGAAGCGGACATTGAGTGCTACCAAAACCCGACAAGTTGATTGGGTGCCGACAGCCGCGGGAGGCTCCTGTGTGCCCCGGCCGTCCTCTGGGTGGCGTCTCAGTTTGAATGCTGGCTATGAATATCGAGCGATGGACGGCTGATCGATCACCCAAAGCCAGTTCCCGTCACCTTGCCGGCGAGCGATTTCCGCAGTAACGGTGCCGTCGGCAAGGCGCGTGGAAGTGAGCGCCAAATCCCTGTTGATGATAGCCGGACGCTGATCTCCGAGATCAAACTTTCGTCCCGCTGCCACCAACTTGGCGTAAAATCGGCGGATGGCATCTCTGCCGCAGGCCAACTGTCCGTTGCCGGTATCGAGGATGGCACCGGGTTCGTAAAGAGCAGCCATTCCTTCCGCGTCTCCCGCTTGCTCGCGAGAAACCAATAGCCGCGCCAGGTCCTGGGGATCGCTTGCCGGTTTGCGGTTTGCTTCATCATTTATCGGGAGGCTTCCTGACTGCCAGATTCAAACCGAGATACGACCAGGTTCCGGTCACTCCGCCGCGACGGTTTCCGGTTGTAACGCCTTCTTCCAGTCTCCCGTCGTGTTCCACCAGCGGTTAGGGTTGGTGCGGTCGTCGAGACCCTTGGAGCGGCTGGCAAGCAGTGGCTGAATGCGGATCACCGGTTCCTGATAGCTGTGAACCTGATAAATCGCCTCGACGACGCGTGCGGCGAGCTTCTGGTCATCAGGCAGTTCGAACGACACCTCGACAGTCCCCGACCGCCTGCGCAATTCCGTCTCGGCGCCGGCGGCGGCACCTTCAAGCGGCCGGTAACGTTCGATGCCGTCCGCCGACTGAAAGGCATTGCTGTCATATTTGCCCATTTCGAGCGGCGCGATCGCGACCACCGCCTCCATGATGCGGTCGACATCGGCTGCCGGTGCCTGAAAGGTCACCAGCAGCAGCAATTCCATCCGCAGCGATTTCGTTTCAAAGCCACTATCGATCATCCGAGGTCTCCCTGCTTATGCACTTTGGGGGAGCATATACTCGAGCCCTCCTGACATGGTTGTGTCAGGAGTTGGTCAGCAGTGGGAGCGATGTCGGCAGCTGGGCCGACTCAGAGGATTTTGCGGAGCAGCCTGGTGCCGACCAGCACGATATAGCAGGCGAAGAACAGGCCGAGCGCCCAACCGAAGCCCGACGGACCGAAAGCGTCCATGCCGATGCCGATCGCCTGCGGGCCAAGCACCATGCCGACGCCGTAGCAGAGCACGAAGGCGGCGTTGGCGGAGGCCAATTCGTGGCCGGAAAGCTGCGAGCCGAGATGCGCCAGGCCGATTGTGTACATGGCAGCGACCACACCGCCCCAGACGAACAGAAGCGCTGCCATCAAATGCCAGTTCTGCGCGAAGTACGGCATGAAGACCGTGCCGGCAAGCCCGACGGTGGCACAGGCCATCAGCAGATAGCGACGGTCGCTTACGCGGTCGCTGATCATGCCGATCGGGATCTGCAACAGCACGTTGCCAAGCCCGATCATGGTGAGCAAAAGGGCGGCGTCCGCCTCTGAGTAGCCGATGCGACTACCGTAGACCGGGAACAGTGCAAAGCCGCCGGTCTCGACCGCGCCGAACACCAGCACGGCCGCGGTCGCCGTCGGCACCAGCCAGATGTAACGCAGGAAATTGCTGGTTTCGCCGTCCGAGACGATCGTCGGGCTCTCGTTGCGTGCCGCCAGGACCGGTATGGCAGCGAGCGTAACCAAGGCGATGGTAACGCCGAAGGGCAGGAAGCCACTGCTGCCGAGATGGGCGAACAGCCAAGGCCCGGCGGCAAAGCCGAGAGACAGCACGGTGGCATAGATGCCGAGGACCAGTCCGCGCCGGTGTGGCGGCGCCGAGGTGCTGATCCAGAATTCCGACAGGATGAACAGCACCGTCAGCGCGATATGCAGCAGCACGCGCAGCGGAAACCACATCCAGAAAGCTGGCGCGAAATGGAAACCGACAAAGGCCAGCGCCCCGGCGGCGATCATGGCAAGCATCGTCCAGGCGACCCCGAACCGCATGGCAAGCGGGGTGGCGAGCGGCGCGCCGGCGATAGAGGCGAGGCCGGCGACCGCGGTGTTGAGACCGATCATCGACGCGGAATGGCCACGCGTTTCCAGGATCACGCTGAGCAGCGGCATGCCAAGGCCGATGGCAATGCCGACGACGCTGATCGACGAGATCGCCGCGACCATAGGCAGCCAGTGTACGCGTTCCTTGCCCTGCGGCTGGGTATCGACTGTCATGGAATGCCTGGCTGCTCTAGAGAATTTCGCGGACGAAGCGATTGCGGACAAGCCGGTAGAACGGCACGGGACTGCCGGGGCTCAGCAACGGATCCCAGGCGAGCCGCATTTCCAGTTCCTCCAGGACCGTGCGCGTGATGTCTGGAATATCGGCTTGCCTGGCCTTGGCCAGCGGCAGCCAAACGACGTCCTCCAACTCGTTGGTCGGACCGCCACCCGGCAGTTCAACGGCGACATCGTCGCGCCATGCGGCGAGAAAGCGCGTATCGAAGCGGCGCACCCGGTTGGGCGGGGTGATGGCGCGTGCGACGAAGCGCAGCGCTTGCAGTGATGGGATGACCCCGTGTTCGACAAAGCCCTGCCAGTCGCGCCTGGCGGTTGCGAACACGCCTTTTTGACCGATCAGCAGGCCGGCCTCCTCATAGGTTTCGCGGATTGCCGACAGGGCAATCGCGCGGGCGCGAGCCGGGCTGGTGCGACCGATACCAGCGGTCAATCTCGCTTCTTCCTCGGGATGAAGTGCGGTGGCTATTGAGATGCGGCTGTCGGCCGGATCTGTGCGGCCGCCAGGAAACACGAATTTTCCCGGCATGAAGGCATGACCGGCGTGGCGCCGGCCCATCAGCACCAGGAATTCGTCGCCTTTGCGGTCGAGCAGGATCAGCGTCGCGGCGTCGCGTGGGCGTATAGGCTTGGCCTCGAGCGCGATCCGCTCAACCTTGTCGACTTCCGCCTTGGTCATAACGTCCATGCGGTCGACCTAGCGGAATCTTCTCCGATGCGAAAGTGGCGTCCAGCCATGCCGATTGCGCCAGCCTCGGTTTCAAGCCTCGGGATGCGACTCGATCAGATCTTCTTCACCGCCAAAGCCGTGCATATAAAACGCCCATTGCAGGCCGATGACAGCGCCCTTGACCGGCTGCAGCAGGACGACGGCCAGAATGATGGTCAATGGCACCCAGATGGCGATGTGCTGCCAGGTAGACAGCGTCGAGGTCGCCTCGACACCCATGAAGGCCCCGAGCACGATGTGGCCGACAATGACGACCACGAGATAGGCCGGCAGGTCGTCGGCGCGATGGTGGTGGAGCTCCTCGCCGCAATGATCGCATTTGTCAACGGTCTTGACGAAGGCGCGAAACAGCTTGCCCTCGCCGCAATGCGGGCAGCGGCCGAGCATGCCGCGCTTCATTGCCGTCCATAGCGGCCGGGCGGTCCGGCCCGCGTGATGTTCGCCACCGAAAATCCGTTCTTCCACCTGCAGTTCTGTTGGCATTACCGTCTCCTGCCGCGCGAGCCTGGACGCGATTGCGACGCCCGGGCGCGGCCTTTGGCCTTGTGGAACGACCGTTTGGAGCCGGGCAGCGGCTTGGGCTCGGTCAGCATCTCGAAACGCATCGCGCCGGCCATCGGCGCCACCTCGATCAGGCGAACCTCGACGCGATCAGCAAGCTGATAGCCCTTGCCGGTGCGTTCTCCGAAAAGCGATCGAGCAGTTTCGTCGTATATATAGTAGTCGCCGCCCAGGGTTGAAACCGGAATGAAGCCATCCGCGCCGTACTGCGGCAATTGGACAAACAGGCCCGATTTGGTGACGCCCGAGATGCGGGCGTCGAAACGGTCGTCGATGCGCTCGGCGAGATAGGCGGCGATCAGCCGGTCGACCGTGTCGCGCTCGGCGGCCATCGCGCGCCGCTCGGTCGCCGAAATCAGCGCCGAGACCTCTTCCAGCCGCTCCGCCTCGTCCTGCGTCAGGCCCCCCGGACCAAGGCCGAGTGCGGCAATCAGCCCACGATGCACGATCAGGTCGGCATAGCGACGGATCGGCGAGGTGAAATGCGCGTAGCGCTTCAGGTTGAGGCCGAAATGGCCGATATTGGCGGGCGAATATTCGGCCTGGCTCTGCGAGCGCAGCACCACTTCGTTGACCAGCCCCTCATTATCGGCGCCGCGCACGCGAGCGAGGATGCCGTTGAACTGGTTCGGCAGCATTTGCGCGCCGCGCGCCAGCGACAGGCCGAGCGTCTGCAGGAATTCACGCAGCGATTCCTGCTTGGCGAGCGAGGGCGCATCGTGGATGCGGTAGACCAGCGCCTGGCGCTTCGCCTCGAGTGTCTCGGCGGCGGCGACATTGGCCTGGATCATGAACTCTTCGATCAGTTTGTGCGCGTCGAGCCGCTCCGGCACGACGACCTTGTCGACGGTGCCGTCCTGCTTGAGCAGGATCTTGCGCTCGGGCAGATCGAGTTCGAGCGGCTGGCGGGTGTCGCGGCCGCGCTTCAGGACCGCGTAGGCGTCCCATAGCGGCTTCAGCACCGTATCGAGGATCGGGCCAGTCGTGTCGTCCGGTGCGCCGTCGATCGCCGCTTGCGCCTGCTGATAGGCGAGTTTCGCCGCCGACTTCATCATGACGCGATGGAAGGAATGTCTGAGTTTGTGGCCATCGGCCGAGAAAGTCATACGCACCGCTATCGCCGGACGATCCTGGCCCTCGCGCAGTGAACAGAGGTCGTTCGAGATGCGCTCCGGCAGCATCGGTACGACTCGGTCGGGAAAATAGACCGAATTGCCGCGCTTCAGCGCTTCGCGATCGAGCGCCGTGCCATAGCGCACGTATGCAGCGACATCGGCAATGGCGACGGTGACAATCACGCCGCCGGCGTTCTTCTCGTCGGTGTCAGGCATGGCGAACACCGCGTCGTCATGATCCTTGGCATCGGCCGGATCGATGGTGAGCAGCGGCAGCTCGCGCCAATCCTCGCGGCCGGCAAGCGTCGCCGGCTTGACCGCCTCCGCCTGGGCGATGACGTCGGCGGGGAAAATATGCGGAATGTCGTGTGCGTGGATGGCGATCATCGAGACCGCCTTTTCGCTGGTCAGCGACCTCAACACCGCCAGAACCTTGGCTCGCGGCAGCCCGTAGCGCGAGGCCCGTGCCGGCTCGACCTCGACCAGGTCGCCGTTCTTGGCGCCGTTCTGGAATTCCTTGTCGACGACCAGCTCCGGCTGACGCCTTTCCACCGGTTCGATGCGGAACGTGCCGTCCTTCAGCACACGGAAAACGCCGAGAACCGCATCGGTGCGCTTCTCGAATATCTTCATCACCCGGCCCGTATAGGCCGGACCCGCCGGATCGTCGGCCGGAAAGGTCTTGGCCAGCACGCGGTCGCCGATGCCCGGCGTCGGGCCATTGCCGCCGCGCGACACGCGGATCGCTATGACCGGAGGTTCGCCATTGCCAATCGCTTCGGTCGGGTGCGCCAGCAGCACACCGTCGGCGTCACGGCCGAAGATGTCGAGCACCGCGACGTGGGGCAGGGCGCCGACACGGGCAAGCCGCTTGCGCTCCTTGGTCAGCAGGCCTTCATCCTGCAGGTCGCGCAAGACGTCCTTCAGCCAGATACGGTCTTCGCCGCGCAGCGCAAACGCCTTGGCGATGTCGCGTTTTCCGGCGCGGTCCGGATTTTCGGCGATGTAACGCAGTATCTCGTCGCGTGAAGGCCGGTAATTGTCCCTGACCTTGGCACGGGTATCGGCGGTGCGCAGATCGCCGTGGCTTCTTCCGGAGACTTTGCGCGCCAACCCGTCCTATCCCTTTTTCCTGGCCGCCGGTTTTTTGGCCGCAGCCGGTTTCTTCGCAGGCGCGGCCGCTTTGCGGAAGGGCTTCCTGGCACCGTTGCCGCCCTTGGCTTCCTTTTCCGCAATGAGCGCCACCGCATCCTCGATCGTCACCGATTGCGGATCCTTGCCCTTCGGCAGCGTCGCATTGACCTTGCCGAAATTCACATAAGGCCCGTATTTGCCGTCGCGCACGACTATTTTGCCGCCGCCGGCAGGATGCTCGCCTAGTTCCTTGAGCGCAGCGGCTGTGCCGCCATTGCGGCCGCCTTTGCCCTTCAATTGCTTCTCGGCGATCACCGAGACGGCGCGATTGAGGCCGATCGAGAACACGTCCTCGATGCTGTCGAGATTGGCGTAGGTGCCGTCATGCAGCACGAACGGCCCGTAGCGCCCCAGCCCGGCCGAAATCATCTTGCCGGATTCCGGATGCTTGCCGACGTCGCGCGGCAGCGACAACAAGGCGAGCGCCTTTTCGTGATCGATCGAATCGACCGTCCAGCCCTTGGGCAGGCTGGAGCGCTTGGCATCCTTGCCGTCGCCGCGCTGGATATAGGGGCCGAACCGGCCATTGCGCAGCGTGATCTCCTCGGCGGTATAGGGGTCCTTGCCGAGCACTTTGGTGCCGTCTTCACCACCGCCGTTCTCGCCATTGGGATTGGCGGCGTCGCCGAGCTGGCGGGTGAAGGAGCATTCGGGATAGTTCGAACAGCCGACGAAGGCGCCGAACTTTCCGAGCTTCAGCGACAGGTTGCCGGTACCGCATTTCGGACAGATGCGCGGGTTCGAACCGTCTTCCCGCGCGGGAAAGACCAGCGGCGCCAGTTCCTCGTTCAATGCATCGAGGACGTCGGTGACGCGCAACTCCTTGATGTCGGCGACGGCGCCGGAAAAATCCTTCCAGAAATCGCGCAGCACGTCCTTCCATGCGAGCTTGCCGTCGGAAATCTCATCGAGCTTTTCCTCCAGCGAAGCGGTGAAGTCGTACTCGACATAACGCTCGAAGAAGCTTTCGAGGAAGGCCGACAATAGCCGGCCCTTGGCCTGCGGCACCAGCTTGCGCTTGTCGATGGTGACATAGTCACGATCCTCGAGCGTCTTCAGGATCGCCGTATAAGTCGACGGCCGGCCGATGCCCAACTCTTCCAGCTTCTTGATCAGCGAAGCTTCCGAATAACGCGGCGGCGGCTCGGTGGTGTGCTGGGTGGCGTTGATCGCCTCGCGTGTGAGCTGCTCGCCGGCACGGATCTCGGGCAGGCGGCGGCTTTCCTCGTCTTCCGAATCTTCTTCCTTCTGCTCGATGTAAGCGGCAAGGAAGCCGTCGAAGCGAACAACCGAGCCTACAGCGCGAAGCTCGGCGGTGCGCGGGCCGTTGACTGCCTCGATCTCGACCGTGGTGCGCTCTATCTCGGCCGGCTGCATCTGGCTGGCGATGGCGCGTTTCCAGATCATCTCGTAAAGCCGCGCCTGGTCAGCGTCGAGATACTGCCTGACGGAAGCCGGCGTGCGCATGAAATCGGTCGGACGGATCGCTTCGTGCGCCTCCTGGGCATTCTTGGCCTTGGCGGAATAGTAGCGCGGCTTTTCAGGCAGGTATTTAGGGCCGAATTCCTTGGCAATCGCATCGCGCGCGGCAGAGATCGCCTCCGGCGCCATCTGCACGCCGTCGGTTCGCATGTAGGTGATCAGGCCGGTGGTCTCACCGCCGATCTCCATGCCCTCATAGAGCCGCTGAGCCACCTGCATGGTGCGGTTGGCCGAAAAGCCGAGGCCCGATGAGGCTGCCTGCTGCAGCGTCGAGGTGGTGAAGGGCGGCCCGGGATTGCGCTTGGTCGGCTTGGCTTCGACCGACGCCGCCTTGAAGCTGGCGCCTTCGAGCATCGCTTTGATGTCGTCGGCCTGCGCCTTGTTGGAAATGTCGAGCTTTTGCAGCTTCTTGCGCTCGAAGGCGGTCAGCCGCGCCTCGAAATTATCCTTGCGCGGCGTACCGAGAATGGCGGCGACCTGCCAGTATTCCTCGCGGATGAAGCGCTCGATCTCGGATTCGCGGTCGCAGACCAGACGCAGCGCCACCGACTGGACGCGGCCGGCGGAGCGGGCGCCGGGCAGCTTGCGCCACAGCACGGGCGACAGCGTGAAGCCGACCAGATAGTCGAGCGCACGGCGAGCGAGATAGGCATCGACCAGCGGCGCATCGATCTGGCGCGGATTGGCCATCGCCTCCAGCACGGACGCCTTGGTGATGGCGTTGAAGACGACGCGGCTGACCGGCTTGTCCTTCAACGCGCGCTTTTGCTTCAGCACTTCCAGGACATGCCAGGAGATCGCTTCGCCCTCGCGGTCCGGATCGGTGGCGAGGATCAGCCCGTCGGCGTCCTTGACCGCCTTGGCGATATCGGCGAGACGCTTTCCAGACGCGGTGTCGACGGCCCAGGACATGGCAAAGTCCTCATCCGGACGCACCGAGCCATCCTTGGCCGGCAGATCGCGGACATGGCCGAACGAGGCCAGAACCTTGTAGTTCTTGCCGAGGTACTTGTTGATTGTCTTCGCCTTGGCCGGCGATTCGACGACGACGACGTCCATACGGTCTCATATCAGTTGTGATGCGGCAGAAGAATTCCGCTGCGCGCGACGAAATCTCGTTCAATGTGTCGCTCACATGGCCGCGCTTTTGCATCCGGTCAAGGCCAAGCAGTCAAAATGCGGCCCTGTACCGAATGCGCAACCCAACGGCGCGCCATGCGATTTCCGCAATCCTGGACAAGGGAAATGAGCAGCCTATCGCTGGACAAACCCGGCAATTGATCCTGGAGAACGGGACAAACTCTCCCGCGGATATAAGAGAAACATCGAGCACGCGCCAGCCCTGCTTGAACAGATGCTGTAAAGCGCGCAATCGCTTGCCCGGCATTTTGCTCGGAAAGTCGCAAGGAAGTACCGTGCTGAAAAGCTGGCCGCCGGGGCGGTTGGGTCGAGTTCCCAGCGACCAGCCGTGTTACCGCCCGTTACGGCCGATCAGAAGCTCAAGGCCTAGTCGGCCTTGGCGATATGCCAGACGCCGCCGACACCCTCGCCGGTCACGTCGCCGGCCTTCTTGTCCTTGATGAACGTGTAGAGCGGCTTACCTTCGTAGGCCCACATCCTGGTGCCGTCGGTGCGGTCGACGATCGTCCACTCGCTCTCGGCCTTGGCGTTGGCGTCAGCCTTCAGCGGCGGCCAATTGGCGGCGCATTTGCCGTAGCAGTTCGACTTGCCCGCCTCGTCCTTGTCGTAGGTGTAGAGCGTCATGCCGCTGGCGTCGGTGTAGATCTTGGTGCCGCCGACCTCCGCTTCCTTCCACGCCTCGGCAGCGAAGGATGCGGCAGTGCCGAGCAAAAGCGCGGCCATGCCAATTGCGATCGTTTTCATGGACTTCTCCCTGGATCATTCGAAAAGCGCGCGGAACAACGCAGTTTCGTTTGATCAACGCTGCCTGGCCGCCCTTTCTTCCCGGGCGGGCGTTGACTTGCTACCCAATGTGATGCGGCCACGCGATGGTGATTGGCGGACGGCTGTTGTCGCGGCTATATGGCTGCGCAGTCATCGGGAGACGGAAATGGCATTGGACGTCGGCTATGTCAGTGCGATCGGGGCGGGAGCAATTTCCTTCCTGTCCCCCTGCGTGCTGCCGCTGGTGCCGCCTTACCTGTGCTATATGGCCGGCGTGTCGGTCGACGATTTCCGCGGCGAGGCCGGCATTACGGCAAAGGCCGGTGCGCGAGGCGCGCTGGTTAATTCCTCCATCGCCTTCGTGCTCGGCTTCTCGACCGTCTTCGTCGCGCTCGGCGCCGGCGCCTCGACCATCGGCCATTTGCTGCGAGTCTGGCAGGAGCCGCTGGCAATGGCGGCAGGCGTGCTGATCATCCTGATGGGGCTGAATTTCCTCGGCGTACTGCGCATCCCTTTGCTTTCACGCGAGGCGCGCTTCCAGTCACAAGGCAAGCCGGCCAGCCTGATCGCCGCTTACGTCATGGGCCTGGCCTTCGCCTTTGGCTGGACGCCCTGTATCGGCCCGGTGCTGGGGCCGATCCTGACGCTTGCCGGCGGCCGCGAGACGGTGGGCGAGGGCGCGCTGCTGCTCGCCGCCTATTCGCTCGGCCTCGGTATTCCCTTCCTCGTTGCGGCGCTGTTTTCAGGCGCCTTCATGCGCTTTCTCGGGAAATTCCGCGTCCATCTCGGCCGCGTCGAAAAGGCCATCGGCGCGTTGCTGGTGGTCGCCGGCGTGTTTTTCCTGACCGGCGGCGTGCAGGCGGTATCCTATTGGTTGCTCGAGAATTTTCCGGTGCTGGGGCAATTGGGATAGGTTTGCCGCCCGACATGGGTCTGTTCAGCCTTCGAAATAGCCCGGCTGGTCGATATCAGCGATCAGCCCGGGTCCGCTCGGCTGCCACCCCAGCAGCGCCTGGGTCCGTTCGCTCGAGGTCGGGACATCCATCGCCGCGAACATAGCGAACCAGCCAAAATGATCGGCGGCTTCTTCCGCGGACTTGGCGACGACCGGCACGTTCAGGCGCCGGCCGATCACGCCGGCGACGTCCTTGAACGGAACGCCTTCTTCGGCGATCGCGTGATATCGCCCGCCACCGGCTCCATGCTCGAGCGCAAGCCGGTAGACGCGGGCGGCATCGAACCGATGCACGGCAGGCCAGCGATTGAGCCCTTCGCCGATATAGGCCGACACGCCCTTCTCGCGAGCGAGGTCGATGAGAATAGGAACGAAGGCATGGTCGCCTTGGCCATGGACCGACGGAGGAAGGCGCACAACCGACGCGCGCACGCCGCGTGCCGCCAGCGCGGCGGCTGTCGCTTCGGAGGCGCGGGGATACGAAGCGGAAGATGGGACAGGCGCATCTTCCTCGGTCGCGATACGGCCCCGCGCCTGGAGCGCGGTCCCGGAGGTAACGAGCAGGGGCCGCTCGGAGCCTTCGAGTGCACCGCCCAAGGCCTCGATGGCGCGCCGGTCCATCTCGCAGTTTTGCGCGAACTTCGAGAAGTCGTGGTTGAAGCCGGTATGGATCACTCCATCAGCTGCCGCTGCGCCCCTGCTGAGGCTTTCGAGGTCTTCGAGGTCACCTCGATGCACCTCGGCTCCGGTGGCTGCAAGCGACTTGGCCGACGCCGCCGAGCGGGCGAGGCCGAGCACCTGATGGCCGGCGCCGATGAGTTCTTGAACGACGGCAGAACCGACGAATCCGGTCGCTCCGGTAACGAAAACACGCATCACGACTTCTCCTGTCCGTTTCTGGCCACGACCATTTTCGCGGCTCAGTTGTGTCGTGATAGGCGCTTGAGAAAATACGATCTATGCGGTAAAGTCCGTATTATCTTCGCAATCGTCCGGAATGACCTGTGGATCCCCTTTCAGATGTGCTGTCGCTGCTGAAGCCGCGAAACTATATGTCGGCCGGTTTCGATGCTGGTGGTGAATGGTCGATCCAGTTCCCCGACCAGCAGCAAAGCATCAAGACCGGAGCGGTAGTCTCCGGCCGGTGCTGGCTGTCTGTGGAGGGCGTTGCTGACGCAGTGCGCCTTGAGACGGGAGACAGCTTCTTGCTGCCGAGTGGACGGCCTTTCCGCCTTGCAAGCGACATGAGCTTGACGCCTGTTGAAGCCGTCAAGATTTTTCCGCCTGCGCGAGCCGGCGGGGTCGTGACCCACAATGGCGGTGGTGATTTCTTTCTGGTCAGCAGCCGCTTCGCGCTTGGCGGCAATCATGCCGGCATGCTGTTGCGGATGCTGCCAGCCATTGTGCATATCCGCAAAGAGTCGGACCAGTCGGCGCTGCGCTGGTCTGTGGAGCGGATGATGCAGGAGCTGCGCGAGCCGCAGCCGGGCGGCTTTCTGATGATCCAGCACCTCGCCCACATGATGCTGGTTCAGGCGCTGCGGCTGCATCTTTCGGAAGGATTGAAAGGTGGCATCGGCTGGCTCTTTGCCCTCGCGGACAAACAGATCGGCGCGGCGATCAGCGCCATGCATGACGATCCGGCGCATGGCTGGACGCTACAGGAACTGGCGGAACGGGCCGGCATGTCGCGATCGACCTTTGCGCTCAGATTCAAGGAGACGGTTGGCGCGTCGCCGATGGACTATTTGACGCGCTGGCGAATGCTGCTGGCTGGCGACCGGCTGACGAATTCCAGCGATCCCGTCGCCGTCATAGCGCTTTCGCTCGGCTACGAATCCGAAAGCGCCTTCAGCACAGCCTTCAAGCGGGTCATGAACTGTTCGCCACGGCAATACGGCCGTGGCCGAGCCCCCAGCTTCGCATCACGCAACGAGGCGGAAGCCGCCTGAGCCGATCGGCTTGAGCGTGTCGCGGGTTGGAGGTTCCACCGTCTCACCGGAATTTAACCGCATTGGTGCAGCATGGCGCCGGTGCTACTAACGCTTCGATTCCAGACCCCTTTCAACGGTTGCTGTCCCCATGAGCCAGAGATCCTGCCTGTCCATCATCCTCGCCGCCGGTGAAGGCACGCGCATGAAGAGTGCAGTGCCGAAAGTGCTGCACACAATCGCGGGCCTGCCGATGGTTGCCCATGTCGTCAAGGCGGCCGAAGCCGCCGGCAGCGGCGAATTGGCGCTGGTGATCGGCCATGGCGCCGATGAGATGCGCAAGGCTGCACTCAAGTTTGCGCCGAGGGCCGAGGCTTTCGTTCAGGAAAAACGTCTCGGCACCGCGCACGCCGTGCTTGCCGCACGTGCAGCAATATCAAAAGGTTATGACGATATCTTGGTGATGTTTGGCGACACGCCGTTGATCGATCCGGAAGCGCTCGCGGCGGCGAGGCTGAAGCTGGCGGAAGGTGCGGCCGTCGTCGTGGTCGGCTTCCGTACGGAAAATCCTTCGGGCTACGGCCGGCTTATCGAAAAGGCCGGCAAGCTCGTGGCCATCCGCGAGGAGAAGGACTGCTCGGACGAGGAGAAAAAGATCACCTTCTGCAATGGCGGGCTGATGGCGGTCGCCGGCAGGCACGCGCTGAAGCTGCTCGATCAAGTCGGCAGCAAGAACGCCAAGGGCGAGTATTATCTCACCGACATCGTCGAGATCGCCGCTGCCCAGGGACTTGATGTCGTCGCCACCGAAGCCAGTTTCGAGAACGCGCTCGGCATCAACAACCGTGCCGAGCTTGCCCAGGCGGAAGGTATCTGGCAGCAGCGCCGGCGGCGCGAGGCGATGCTTTCTGGCGTTACGCTGATCGCGCCCGAAACTGTGTTCTTCTCGCACGACACCGAGATCGGCGCCGATACGGTCGTCGAACCCAATGTCTGGTTCGGGCCGGGCGTGAAAATCGCGACGGGGGCCAAGATCCATGCCTTCAGCCATATCGAAGGCGCCACCATCGCGTCGAATTGCGATGTCGGGCCGTTCGCGCGGCTGCGGCCCGGGGCCGATCTGAGAACCAAGGCCAAGGTCGGCAATTTCTGCGAGGTCAAGCAGGCGATCGTCGAGGAGGGCGCGAAGGTCAACCATCTGACCTATATCGGCGATGCCCGCATCGGTGCCGGCGCCAATATCGGCGCCGGCACCATCACCTGCAATTATGACGGCTATTCGAAATTCTTCACCGATATCGGCGAGGGCGCCTTCATAGGCTCGAACTCCTCGCTGGTGGCGCCGGTGTCCATCGGCAAGGGCGGCTACATCGCCTCGGGCAGCGTCATTACCGAAAGCGTACCCGACGATGCGCTGGCTTTCGGCCGCGCCCGCCAGCGGACTCTACCCGGCAAGGGCAAGGAGTTGCGAGAGCGTTTTTCTCAGGCCGCGGCGGCCCGCAAAAAAGGGTAGACTAGCGGAACTCGGCGACAAGCTGGATTTCGCCAACGATTGCATCGTTGAAGGCCGACAGGTCTTCGGCCGGAATCCAGTATTCCAGATGCGCCCGGCTGCCGGCATGCTGGACGCTGTAACGGTCCAGAAAGCTGCGACGCACCTCGAAACGCGTCACGAAACCTGATCCGCTCGCGGGCACGTTCCATCGGGCGATGTGGGTGGCATAGGCCTCGCTGGTAACCGGATAGAAGATCGGCTGATCGGCAAGTCGAGGAGGAAAGGCGCGCATCCCTGCCCTCTGGATCAACTCCAGTTCGCGGGGACCAACCGGACGCCAAAGCGTCACCGTGTCAATTCGTTCGTTCATAGCCGCATCATGTCTTTGACTGATTTCTGGAGCCGTTGAGCCGAGATAGGATACATAAGCGGAGAAACTGAGCAATTGCGGTAACCGGATTGCAAGTGCGCCCTGTCATGGTGCATCTGTGCAGGATAGTCCGGCTGATACCGGACGAAATGGAATGTGATTTTTCGCGACAGCCCGGCAGTCTCTAAATAGCGCCGGGTTTGAGGTCGGAATCGGGGGCAAGCGCCATGTGCGGTATCGTTGGAATTGTCGGTGACTCGCCGGTCGCGCCGCTTATCGTCGATGCGCTGAAAAGGCTCGAATATCGCGGCTATGACTCGGCCGGCGTCGCCACGATCGAGCACGGCAGGCTTGACCGCCGCCGCGCCGAGGGCAAGCTGGTCAATCTCGAGCGCCTGCTGAAGGACGAACCGCTCGACGGCATGATCGGCATCGGCCACACGCGCTGGGCCACGCATGGCGTTCCGAACGAGAGTAATGCGCATCCGCATTTTTCCGACGGCGTCGCCATCGTCCATAACGGCATCATCGAGAATTTCGCCGAATTGCGCGACGAGCTGATGCGCGACGGCTACAGCTTCACCTCGCAGACCGATACCGAAGTCGTCGCGCATCTGGTGGCGCGCGAACTGGCCAGGGGGCTGAAGCCGGTTGAGGCGGCGCACAAGGCGCTGAAGCGGCTGGAAGGCGCCTTTGCGCTCGCCATCATGTTCAAGGGCGACGAGGATCTGATCGTCGGCGCGCGCAATGGCCCGCCGCTCGCGGTCGGTCATGGCGACGGCCAGATGTTCCTTGGCTCCGACGCCATTGCGCTTGCCCCTTTCACCAATTCGATCACCTATCTGGAAGACGGCGACTGGGCGGTGGTGCGCCGCAACGAGGTCGATATCTTCGACATGGGCGGCAACAAGGTCGACCGCAAACGCCAACAGTCGCTCAGCACGAGCTTCATGGTCGACAAAGGCAACCGCCGCCATTTCATGGAAAAGGAAATCCATGAGCAGCCGGAAGTGATCTCGCACACGCTGGCGCATTATGTTGATTTCATCAGCGGCGTCTCGAAGCCGCTCGACCTGCCGTTCGATTTCGCCAAGATCGACCGGCTGGCGATCTCGGCCTGCGGCACCGCCTATCTCGCCGGGCTGATCAGCAAATACTGGTTCGAGCGCTATGCGCGGCTGCCGGTCGACATCGATGTCGCTTCGGAGTTCCGCTATCGCGAGATGCCGCTGTCGAAGAACGATGCCGCTTTCTTCATCTCGCAATCGGGTGAGACCGCCGACACGCTGGCGTCGCTGCGCTACTGCCGCAAGGCCGGCATGAAGATCGGCGCGGTCGTCAATGTGCGCGAATCGACCATGGCGCGCGAATCCGACGTCATCCTGCCGACATTGGCCGGCCCGGAGATCGGCGTCGCCTCGACCAAGGCGTTCACCTGCCAGCTTTCCGTGCTGGCCTCGCTGGCGGTGCGGGCCGGCGTGGCGCGCGGAACGATTTCGCAGGAGCAGGAGAAAACGCTGATACGCGAGCTGTCGGAAGCGCCGCGTTATGCCAACCAGGTGCTAAAGCTCGACGGGCAGATCGAAAAGATCGCGCGCGACCTCTCGCACTACAAGAACGTGCTTTATCTCGGCCGCGACACCAATTTTCCGCTGGCCCTGGAAGGCGCGCTGAAGCTCAAGGAAATTTCCTATATCCACGCCGAAGGCTATGCCGCCGGCGAGTTGAAACACGGCCCGATCGCGCTGATCGACGAGAACATGCCCGTCATCGTCATCGCCCCGCATGACCGTATCTTCGAAAAGACCGTCTCGAACATGCAGGAGGTGGCGGCGCGCGGCGGCAAGATCATCCTGATCACCGACAGCAAGGGCGCCGCGCACGCCACGGTGAAGACGATGGAGACGATCGTTTTGCCGGACGTGCCGGAAATCATCTCGCCGATCATCTACGCACTGCCGATCCAGATGCTCGCCTATTTCACCGCCGTGTTCATGGGCACGGATGTCGACCAGCCGCGCAATCTGGCGAAATCGGTAACGGTGGAATGATCGGTTTCCAAACGGCTGCCGATAGGGTCCAGCGACAATTTAGTATCAGTTATTGATACGTATTTCTTGCACCCTGTCTTGTATCAATGTATGATACAAGACAGGGCAGAAGTTGATCGTTTCGTTCAAAGGCAAAGCGGTGGAAGCGGTTGCCGAGGGGAAGACTCCGAAAGGTTTTCCACCGGATCTGGTTGCCCGTGGCGAACGTCGTCTTCGAGCGATCGAAAACGCCGCACAATTGGTCGACCTTCGATCGCCACCCGGAAATCGCCTTGAAGCCCTGAAAGGGAGCAGAGCTGGGCAGCATTCAATTCGTATCAACGACCAATGGCGTATCTGCTTCAAATGGACCAACGCTGGCGCCGAAGAGGTGAAGATCGTCGACTACCATTGAGCGGGCACTTGCCCTAAACCCTTGAGGTCTCTGAACCATGCTCAAGTTCGTACGTCCAATTCACCCCGGAGAGTTCCTGCGCGAGGAATATCTCGTCCCGCTCGGTATGAGTGCCGGTGCGCTGGCGAAGAAACTCAATCTTCCTCGTACCCGTATCGAACGCATTGCCAAGGAAGAGATCGGCCTGACTCCTGATACCGCGCTTCGCCTCGCCAGGTTCTTCAACACCACGCCGGAACTCTGGATGAATTTTCAGCAGGCTTATGAACTTGAAACCGAGGCGAAGAAACTCGCACCGGAGCTCGAGAAGATCGAACCGCTGGAAGCCGCGGCATAGTTGATCTTTTAAAAACTTCGCCATTCCAAAGCGCCTTGGGGTTCAGTAGTGTCGCGCTGCAAACACACGCTGCGGTGAACCATGTCGGATGCTCTCAAGACCTCAGGCATGACCCGGCTGAGAAACTATTTCCTGACCGGCTTCGTCGTTTGCGCGCCGCTGGCGATTACCGCCTACATTGCCTGGTCGCTGATCGGTTGGGTCGATTCCTGGGTGAAACCCTACATTCCGGTACGCTACAATCCGGACACCTACCTGCCGTTTCCAGTGCCGGGTTTTGGGCTGATCGTTGCCTTGATCCTCATCACCTTCATCGGCTTTATGACCGCCAATATCGTTGGCCGCGCCATCGTCAACTTCGGCGAGCGCCTGCTTGGCCGCATGCCGCTGGTGCGCGGCATCTACCGTTCGCTGAAGCAGATTTTCGAGACAGTGCTGTCGAACAAGGGCGACATGTTCCGGCAGGTCGGGTTGGTCGAATATCCGCGCAAAGGGGTCTGGTCGCTTGTCTTCGTCGCCAGCGAGAAGGAAACCGAGATCAACCAGAAGCTCGACCGGGAAGGCGATCCGCTGATTGCCGTGTTCATGCCGTGTACGCCCAACCCGACGACCGGCTTTCTGATGTATGTGCCGAAATCCGACATTGTGCTGCTCGACATGACAATCGAGGACGGAGCCAAGCTGATCGTGTCGGCCGGCCTGGTGGCGCCAGCTGTCAAAATGGTGACGGTGAACGGCGAGCATATCCACGGCGCGCTTGCCAATCCTCCGCTCGACACGATGCCTCAGCCGGCACGCAGGAGCCGCACGGCCTCGTCGCGGCCGAACAGATAGAGCAACAGGCGCAGCGCCGTGCCGCGTTCGGACTGCAGTTCCGGATCGCGCGACAGGATCAGCCGCGCATCGTCGCGAGCGGCCTCGAGCAGGTCGGCATGCACCTCGATGCGCGCCACCTGGAAGCCCGGCGTGCCAGACTGGCGAGTGCCGAGCAACTCGCCTTCGCCGCGCAGCTTCAGATCCTCTTCGGCGATACGGAAGCCGTCCTCGGTCTCGCGCATCACCGACAAACGGCGTTTTGCCGTCTCGCCGAGCGGGTCCTTGTAGAGCAGCACACAGGATGAAGGCTTGTCGCCACGCCCGACCCGGCCACGCAATTGGTGCAACTGGGCGAGGCCAAAACGCTCGGCATGCTCGATGACCATGATCGTCGCATCAGGCACATCGACGCCGACCTCGATGACGGTGGTGGCGATCAGGATACGGGTGTCGCCCTGCTTGAAGGCGCGCATCGCCTCGTCTTTGTCGGTGCCTTTCATGCGGCCGTGCACCAGGCCGATGCGGTCGCCGAACAGCGGCTTCAGCGAGGCAAAACGGTCCTCGGCCGACATCAGCTTGATCTCCTCGGATTCCTCGATCAGCGGACAGATCCAGTAGATTTTCTGGCCATCGGCGACGGCGTCGAGCATGCGTCCGATCAGTTCGTCGAGCCGTTCAAGCGGCAAGGTGACGGTGCGGATCGGCTGGCGGCCGGCCGGCTTTTCCGTCAGCTTCGACACATCCATGTCGCCGAATGCAGTCAGCACCAGCGTCCGCGGTATCGGCGTTGCTGTCATCACCAGCATGTCGGGCGCATCGCCCTTGGCGGTAATGGCAAGGCGCTGATGGACGCCGAAACGGTGCTGCTCGTCGACGACGGCGAACACGAGGTCACGGAACGTCACCGTTTCCTGGAACAGCGCATGGGTGCCGACGACGATGTCGATGTCACCATTGGCCAGCCCGGTCAGCGTGTCGGCACGCTCGCGGCCCTTTTCGCGACCTGTGAGGACGGCGACACGCAGGCCGGCCCGTTCCGCCAACGGCGCAATTGTTGCCAGATGCTGGCGCGCCAGGATTTCGGTCGGCGCCATCAATGCCGCCTGGCCGCCGGCCTCGACGGCACGCGCCATGGCAAGCAGCGCGACCACCGTCTTGCCGGAGCCGACATCGCCCTGCAAAAGGCGCAGCATGCGTTCGGGGTCACCGAGATCGGCGTTGATTTCGGCAAGCGCCATTTCCTGCGACATGGTCAGCGAATAGGGGAGTGCCACGCGCAGTTGTTCGACTATGCGGCCGTCGCCGACCAATGGCCGGCCAGATAATCGGCGGACCTTGGCCCGCACCAGCGCCAGCGATACCTGGCCGGCCAAGAACTCGTCATAGGCAAGGCGCCGCCACGCTGCGCCGTCGACGGAGACGTCGATCGGGTCGGCAGGATTGTGGATGCGGTTGAGCGCATCGCTGAAAGCAGGAAAGGCATGGCGGCGCCGGAACTCACCGTCCTGCCATTCGGGCAGCACCGGCAGGCGGGCCAGCGCCTGGCCGATGGCCCGGCGCAGTACCTTGCCCGAGAGCCCGGCGGTCAGCGGATAGACCGGCTCGACCAGCGGCAGGTTTTCCGCGTCGTCGGCAAGTGCGATATGGTCGGGGTGAACCATGGTCGGGCGGCCGTTGAACCATTCCATGCGGCCGGAGACGACGACATGCTCGCCTACGGGCATTGCTTTTTCGAGATAGGCGGCATGGGCATGGAAGAAGGTCAGCGCGATCTCGCCGGTGTCGTCATGGGCGTAGACCCGGTACGGGACCGACCTGTTGCCGCGTGGCGGCGGCTGGTGGCGGTCGATGCGGACGTCGAGCGTAACGATGGCGCCTTCCGCCGAGCCGGCGATGCCAGGCCGGTTGCGGCGGTCGATGACAGTATGCGGCAGCACGAACAAGAGATCCCCGGCGCGCGCGGCCCGGTCGCCGAGGTCGGCTGCTACGACTTTTTCGATCAGGGCGCCAACTTTTGGCCCGACCCCGGCAAGCGAGGTGATCGGGACAAACAGCGGATCGAGGAGGGAGGGACGCATGATGTCAGCTTATGTTGCGGCGACTGTAGCGCAAGGCTGACACCGCCTTCTATCCACGCTATATGCGCCGCCTGGGCAAGGATGTTGCAAGATGACCGGAACGAAACGATCAAGCGAGGGGCTCGATGCCCGCCGCCGCAAGCTTCTGTTTCGTTCGTGGCACCGCGGCATGCGCGAGATGGACCTTATACTCGGCAGCTTCGCCGATGCCGAGATCGGCGCCTTGACCGGCGACGAAATCGACCAATATGAGAGGCTCCTCGACATTCCCGACACCGAATTCCTGCCTCTCGTCACTGGCGAACGCCCGGTTCCGGCGGATATCGACTGTACCGTCCTGCAAAAAATCCTGGCTTCGCGCCGGGAGATGACCTTCTGAACAACGTGTAGCCATGAGCCTTATCCCTACGATCGGTCTGCCGAAAGGCCGCGCCGGCCAGTTCATCGTCGATGGCGTCGCCGACGGCTACGAAGCCTTTGCGCTGGTGCAGGCTGCGCACGAGATCGCCCCTGACAAGCCGGTGCTGTTCGTGGCGCGCGACGGCCAGCGTCTGCCGGCGATCGTCGAGGCGCTTGCCTTTGCCGCGCCGGGCCTGCCGGTGCTGGAACTGCCGGCCTGGGACTGCCTGCCTTACGACCGCGTCTCGCCCGGCGCCGACGCCGCCGCAAGGCGGCTCGATGCGCTGGCAGCGATGATCGCGCTGGCGAAGAAGCCGCACCGCGCCGTCATTCTCACCACCGCGAACGCCTTGCTTCAACGCATTCCGCCGGCGGAACTCGTCGAGGCGCAGACCTTTCATGCCAAGCCCGGCAACCAGATCGACATGAACGCGCTGGTGTCACGGCTGGAGACTTCCGGCTTCGAGCGGGTGCCGACGGTGCGCGGCATCGGCGAATTTGCCGTGCGCGGTGGCATTCTCGATCTCTTCGCGCCCGGCTGGACGGAGGCACTGCGCCTCGATTTCTTCGGCGATACGCTGGAATCGATCCGCGTCTTCGACACCGCAACCCAGCGCACCATCGGCCAACGCAAGTCGATGGCGCTGCAGGCGATGAGCGAGGTGGCGCTGACGCCGGAAACCATCAGCCGCTTCCGCCGCGCCTACATCGAAGCCTTTGGCGCGCCCTCGCGCGACGATGGGCTCTATGCGGCGGTCAGCGAGGGCAGGCGGTTTGCCGGCATGGAGCACTGGCTGCCGTTCTTCTATGAGCGGCTGGAAACCGTGTTCGATTACCTGCCGGATGCGCCCGTGGTGTTTGATCATCTGGCGCATGAGGCACTGGCCGAGCGCCACACTCTGATCCTCGATCATTACGAGGCGCGAAAAAAACAGGCCGACGGCGCCTTGAAGGATGCCGTGCCCTACAAGCCGGTGTCGCCGGATCAGCTTTATCTGTCGCCCGAGAACCTGATTGCCTCGCTTGGTCCGCGCGAAGCGATCGACTTCACCTCCTTCGACGCGCCCGATGCCGGTGCGAAAAAGGTGTTCCATGCCGGCTCGCGCCATGGCCGCAGCTTCGTCGAGGAACGCGCCGACCCTAACGCCAACGTCTTCGACGTCGTCGTCAAACACATTTCCGACGAGCGCGCTGCACGCCGCCGTGTCGTCGTCGCCGGCTGGACTGAAGGTTCGCTCGACCGGCTCGGCCAGATCCTGGTCGAGCATCACCTTGGCAATCTGGAGCCGGTGGCGACGCTTGCCGAAGCCGAAAGGCTTGAGCCAGGGCAGGCGGCCCTGGCCGTGCTGCCGCTCGAATCCGGCTTCGAGACCGAGAAACTGGTCGTCGTCGCCGAGCAGGACATTCTCGGCGACCGGCTGATCCGGCGCTCGAAGCGCAAGAAGCGCGCGTCCGACTTCATCGCCGAGGCTTCGGCATTGTCTTCAGGCGATATCGTCGTGCATGCCGACCATGGCATTGGCCGCTTCATCGGGCTGCGCACCATCGAGGCGGTCGGTGCGCCGCACGATTGCCTTGAAATCCACTATGCCGGCGACGATCGGCTGTTCTTGCCGGTGGAAAACATCGAGCTGCTGTCGCGCTATGGCTCGGATTCGGCCGAGGCGACGCTCGACAAGCTTGGCGGCGGCGCCTGGCAATCGCGCAAGGCGCGGCTGAAGAAACGTCTGCTCGACATGGCCGGGCAGCTGATCCGCATCGCCGCCGAGCGACAAATGCGGGCCGCACCGGCGCTGGTGCCGGCGGAAGGCCTCTATGGCGAGTTTGCGGCGCGTTTCCCCTATGAAGAAACCGACGACCAGCAAACGGCAATCGATTCGGTCATGGGTGATCTGGGCGCTGGAAAGCCGATGGATCGGCTGATCTGCGGCGATGTCGGCTTCGGCAAGACCGAAGTCGCGCTTCGTGCCGCCTTCATCGCGGCGATGGAAGGCTTTCAGGTCGCGGTGGTGGTGCCGACGACATTGTTGTCGCGCCAGCATTTCAAGACCTTCTCGCAGCGCTTCTCCGGCCTGCCGATCCGCGTCGCCCAGGCCTCGCGGCTGGTCGGCGCCAAGGAACTGGCCGAGACCAAGAAGGGCGTCGCCGAAGGCCAAGTCGACATTGTCATCGGCACGCACGCACTGCTCGGCTCCTCGATCTCGTTCAAGAATCTCGGCCTGCTGATCATCGACGAGGAGCAGCATTTCGGCGTCAAGCACAAGGAGCGGCTGAAGGATCTCAAGACCGACGTCCACGTTCTGACGCTGTCGGCGACGCCGATCCCGCGAACGCTTCAGCTTGCCTTGACCGGGGTGCGTGAGCTGTCGCTGATCGCCACGCCGCCGGTCGATCGCATGGCCGTGCGTACCTTCATCTCCCCTTTCGATCCGCTGGTCATCCGCGAGACGCTGCTGCGCGAGCGCTACCGTGGCGGCCATTCCTTCTACGTCGTACCGCGTATCAGCGATCTCACGGAAATCCATGATTTCCTGCGCGAATCCGTGCCTGAGCTGAAAGTGGCGGTGGCCCACGGCCAGATGCCGCCCGGCGAGCTCGACGATATCATGAATGCCTTTTATGACGGCCAGTACGATGTGCTTTTGTCGACCACCATCGTCGAATCCGGCCTCGATATACCGACCGCCAATACGCTGATCGTACACCGCGCCGACATGTTCGGCCTGTCTCAGCTCTATCAGTTGCGTGGCCGCGTCGGCCGTTCGAAGGTGCGCGCCTATGCGCTGTTCACTCTGCCCGCCAACCGCAAGCTAACCGATACAGCCGAGCGTCGGCTGAAAGTGCTGCAATCGCTCGATACGCTAGGCGCCGGTTTCCAGCTGGCCAGCCACGACCTCGACATCCGCGGCGCCGGCAATCTGCTTGGCGAAGAGCAGTCGGGCCACATCAAGGAGGTCGGCTTCGAGCTCTACCAGCAGATGCTGGAGGAGGCGGTGGCCGAAGTGAAGGATTCCGGCGAGGTGCAGGACGGCGGCTGGTCGCCGCAGATCGCCGTCGGCACGGCGGTGATGATCCCGGAAAGCTACGTCCCGGATCTGCAGCTCAGGCTGGCGCTCTATCGCCGTCTTGGCGATCTCGAAAATACGGAAGAGATCGATGCTTTCGGCGCCGAGCTGATCGACCGGTTCGGACCGTTGCCGGAAGAGGTAAAGCATCTGTTGAAGATCGTCTTCATCAAGGCGCTTTGCCGCAAGGCCAACGTGGAGAAGCTCGACGCCGGGCCGAAAGGTGTCGTCGTCCATTTCCGCAAGCGGGAATTCCCCAATCCGGTCGGGCTGGTCAAGCTCATCGGCGAACAGGGCTCGCTGGCCAAGATCCGACCCGACCAGAGCGTCGTCTTCAGCCGTGACTGGGCGACGCCCGAGAAGCGGCTGGCTGGCTCAGCGGTTGTCATGACGCAGCTGGCGCGGCTGGTGGAGAAGGCGGCGTAGCAGCGCGTGGCTGGTGCTCTGGGCACAGCCGCATCGGCACTTTCGCAGTGCCGTGCTCATTCGCCACGCGACCACTTCCGGTCTAGAATAGGAAATCGGCTTCGTGTATGGAGCCGCGACCCCATATGGGGCGGATTGGCGGGCGATGGCGTCCGTGTGAAAGAGCGTTAGGTGCTTCGATGACGAAATGGTCGCCGAATTCGTGGAGAGCCAAGCCGATCCAGCAGGTTCCTGCCTATCCGGATCTTGCCGCGCTGAGGAACACGGAAGCCCAGCTTGCCACGTTTCCGCCGTTGGTTTTTGCAGGTGAGGCACGCAAGCTGAAGAAGCAGCTTGCAGCCGTCGCTGCCGGTGACGCATTCCTTCTGCAGGGCGGCGATTGCGCCGAGAGCTTCGCCGAGCATGGCGCCGACAATATCCGCGACTTCTTCCGCGTCTTCCTGCAGATGTCGGTGGTGCTGACCTTCGCCGGCGCCCAGCCGGTGGTGAAGGTCGGCCGTGTCGCCGGCCAGTTCGCCAAGCCGCGCTCGTCCGACAATGAGACCAAGGGCGGTGTAACGCTGCCGAGCTATCGCGGCGACATCATCAATGGCATCGAGTTCGACGCCAAGTCGCGCATTCCCGATCCTGCAAGACAGGAGATGGCGTACCGCCAATCGGCGGCGACGCTCAACCTTTTGCGTGCCTTCGCCCAGGGCGGCTACGCCAGCCTGGAGAACGTGCATCAATGGATGCTCGGCTTCGTGTCCGACAGCCCGCAGGGCGAGAAATACGAATCGCTCGCCAACCGCATCACCGAGACGATGGACTTCATGAAGGCCGTCGGCATCACCTCGGAGACCAATTACGCGCTGCGCGAGACGGATTTCTACACCAGCCACGAAGCGTTGCTGCTCGGCTACGAGGAGGCGCTGACCCGCGTCGATTCGACCTCCGGCGACTGGTACGCCACCTCTGGCCACATGATCTGGATCGGTGATCGCACGCGCCAACCCGACCATGCGCATGTCGAATATTGCCGCGGCATCAAGAACCCGCTCGGGCTGAAATGCGGTCCGTCGCTGACGCCGGATGGCCTGTTGCAGCTCATCGACCTGCTCAATCCGGAGAACGAGCCCGGCCGGCTGACGCTGATCGCCCGCTTCGGCTCCGACAAGGTTGCCGACCATCTGCCCAAACTGCTGCGCGCGGTGCAGAAGGAAGGCCGCAGCGTGGTGTGGTCGTCCGACCCGATGCACGGCAATACGATCGAGGCCGCCGGCTACAAGACACGGCCATTCGACCGCATCCTGAAGGAGGTGCAGACCTTCTTCGAGGTGCACCGCGCCGAAGGCACGCATCCGGGCGGCATCCATGTCGAGATGACCGGCAAGAACGTCACGGAATGCACCGGTGGCGCCCGCGCCATCACCGCCGAAGAGCTGCAGGACCGCTACCACACCCATTGCGATCCGCGCCTCAACGCTGACCAGGCGATCGAGTTGGCGTTCCTGGTCTCCGATCTGCTCAAGAAGAGCCATCCGGTCCAGCACAAGCAGGCCGTTAACGGCTGATATGATCTGAACTTTGATGTCATTGAAGAAGCGCCGGGCGAAAACCGGCGCTTTTTGTATTCAATCCCGCCGGTGTCGCATTTGCTCGTGCCTAACGCGCGCAAAACTGGAATCCTGCCAGGCGATGGCAATTGCATCGGGAGGCCGACATGGCTGACAGTCACACCGGATCATGCTTGTGCGGGGCAGTGCGGTTCAAGACACGAGGACCGCTACGCGGTGTCATCTACTGCCATTGCTCGCAGTGCCGGAAGCAGAGCGGGCATTTTTATGCGGCGACCAACGTTGCCGACCGCGACATTACAATCACCGGCGCGGAGAGCATCACCTGGTACGAGGCCTCTTCGTTCGCCAGGCGCGGCTTCTGCAAGACATGCGGCTCTCTATTGTTCTGGAAGCCGAGCGATGACGGCTATGTTTCGGTGATGGCAGGGCTGTTCGACGCGCCAACCAGGCTCCAAGGCGAATGTCATATCTTCGTCGGCGACAAGGGCGATTATTACGCCATCGATGACGGGCTGCCGCAGTTCGAGAAGTCGACGCCGTCGATCAAGGTGGCAGACGGCTGATTCTTTGCAGAGGCCGCCTTATTCCCTTGGTCCAGCCATTGCGCTATCCCCTGCCGGTGATTCCGAAGGGTTTTGGCATGCAGCGACTGATCGACGCTTTTTACAATTCGGTGCGGGCGTTTCGCAAACTGGCCGCCGGCGAGGAGGCCTTCCAGCTGGAGCTGACGCTGCTCGTGCTTGCCTTGCCGCTCGGCTGGTTCCTTTCGGAATCGTGGCGCGGCTATGCGTTGCTGATCGGCGCGGTGCTGCTCATGATCATGATCGAGGTGCTGAACACCGGCATCGAGGCGGCATGCGACGCGTTCAGCCGCGAATTCAACGTCGATATCCAACTGGCCAAGGATTGCGGTTCGCTGGCGGTGCTGATTTCGGTGGTGATCGCTGCCGGCGTATGGGGCGTCGCCGTCATCGAGCGGATCCTCGGGGTACCGATCTGACGTTTCAGACACTACATGCCGGTCAACTGAGGGGCCCGACATGGCCGATACCACCGGATTTTTGTTGCTTGAACGTGAGGCCCTGCCGGACGATCTGCGCTGGCTGGTCGAAAAATATCCGCGCGAGGACTGGCAGGCGCATGCCAATATCCACGGCATAGCCAATATGTGGCTGCAGCGGCACGACATGTTCCGCGAGCTTGGCGGCATGCTCACCAATGGTATCGGCGATTATCGAGAAAGTAGGCTGAACGCGCCGGAATTCGCGCGCTGGTTCGCGCCGCGCCTCAACCATTTCCTCGGCAATCTCGACGGCCATCACAATGTCGAGGACCATCATTATTTCCCGGTCTTCGCCAGGGCCGAGACCCGTCTGAAGCGCGGCTTCGAGATTCTCGATGCCGATCACCACACAATCCATGAGGGACTGGAGCGCAATGCCGAGGCGGCAAATGCCTTCATCCGCACGCTTCAGGAGAGCGAAGACAAACAGCGTTTCGCCGCCGATGCCTATGCCGACGAGAACGGCCGGCTGATCGCCATGTTGACCCGGCATCTTGCCGACGAGGAAGACCTGATCATTCCGCTGATCCTCGAGAAGGGTGATCGCGCGCTCGGCATTGATTGACGATCAGCTTCCCTTGTGGAGTTCCTTCTTGGCGACGATATGGGCCGCGAGCCAGCCGAGGATGGCCACAACGAGGCCGATTGCCAGAGCGATCAGTAATCGCTCGTGACGAGCCAGCGCTTGGCCGACGATGTGCTCCGCGCCCAGCCCGAAGACATAACCGACAGTGCAGAACAGTGCCGCCCAGACCACCGATGAGATGGCGTTGAGGATGACGAAGCGCGCCGCCGCAATGCCCGACAGCCCGGCGGCGATGCCGCCGACCAGGCGGAGGCCATAGATGTAGCAGTTCGACAGCACGAAAATGTTGGGATGAGAGGTGACAAGGCGGTAGGCGTGGCTGAAGCCCGGCCGGGCTCGGAGCTTGATCACGAATTTATGGTCGGCGAAGCTCCGTCCCAAGATGAAGAAGAACGTGTCGCCACCGAAGGCGCCGAGCGCGGCTGCGAGAAACGCCTGCCACGGGATGAAGACATGCTGATGCGCAAAAAAACCGCCAAGAATTGCGGCGCTTTCGCCCTCTGCGACGCAGCCCAGAAAAACCGCGATCAATCCATATTGCTCAATGAGACGATGGATGACTTCCGTCATGAAGACGTTCGCTGCTTCGACAGAATGTCGTCGATGCGCTTCACCTGCTCGGCCAGCCGGGCGATCTCGTCTCGCATGCCGATGATCTGGCTGTGGCGCAGTTCGTCGAGCTTTTCGTGTAACGCCATGATCTCGATCTCGGCCTTGAGATTAACCTCATAGTCGTGGGCGGCGTCGATTCGATCGCGCTCCGTCTGGCGGTTTTGCGCCATCATGATCACTGGCGCCTGCAGGGCGGCAACCATGGAAAGCACGAGATTGAGGAAGATGAAGGGATAGGGATCGAAGGCGGCGCGCGACAAGAGCCAGACATTGCCTGCCGTCCACAGGATCAGGAAGCCAATGAATGCCAGGATGAAGGACCAAGAGCCGCCGATCCGGGCGATGGTGTCGGCCAGGCGATCTCCAAACGTCTGGTGAAAGGCGACGGCCTTATTGGTGTCCTTGGAGATCGTGGTGCGCTCGAGCGTAGATTGCAGTACCCGGCTTTCGAGCGCGCTGAGGCCGTCCGGCTTTCGCTTCAGCCAGCGGCTTGCCAGGTCCTCGATCGTTTTGTTCATCGTCGCCTCCGTCGTCCGCGATGAGGTAGAAGCTGCCGGTTCCTACGGGAAGTGGTAGATTGACGCGATGGGGTCAGGAAACAATGGTGGATTTTCAGAAAATTCGCGCCCGTGCAGCGAAGCGCAAAGGCGGTGAGGCAGCGCTGACGTCGCTGCTGGGTCCTATGCCCGACAATGCCGCGGTGGCAAAGATTGCGGACGACCGGATCCTGTCGACTATGGCCGAGCGGGTTTTTGCCGCCGGCTTTGTCTGGCGCGTCATCGAGCAGAAATGGCCGGGTTTCGAGGAAGCATTTCTTGGCTTCGAGCCGAAGCGGCTGCTGTTCCAGCCTGACGATTTCTGGCACGATCTCACAGCCGACAAGCGCATCGTCCGCAATCCGCAGAAGATCAAATCCGTACGCGACAACGCAGCCTTCGTCGAGCGCGTGTCGAAGGAGCATGGCAGCTTCGGCAAGTTCCTGGCCAATTGGCCGGCGGATGACCAGGTCGGATTGATGGCCTATCTCGGCAAGCATGGCAGCCGGCTCGGCGGCAATACCGGCCAGTATTTTCTGCGCTGGCTGGAGTGGGACGCCTTCATCGTCTCGGCCGACATGGCGGCAGCGCTGCGCGACGCCGGGCTCGACCTCGCGCAGAGCCCGACATCGAAGAAGGACCTGGGCAAGATCCAAGTGCAGATAAACGCCTGGGCGGCGGAAACCGGACTGCCGCGCCGGCACATTTCGCGCATTCTGGCAATGTCGATCGGCGAGAACCATCCGCCGGAAGCCTTGCGCGAATATATGGGCGAATAGGATCGACTGTTTGGTCCAAACGAACGCCATTGCTCGACGAATTTTGCCGCGCTAAACCCACGGGCATGACAGACAAGACCGCTCCAGACATATTGCGCATCGCCGTCGCCCAGCTCAATCCGACGGTCGGCGACGTCGCCGGCAATCTTGCCAAGGCACGCGAGGCGAGGGCGGATGCCGCCCGCCAAGGCGCCGACCTCGTGCTGTTTACCGAGCTTTTCCTTGCCGGCTATCCGCCTGAGGATCTGGTGCTGAAGCCTGCCTTCCTGAAGGCCTGCGAGCGGGCGGCGCAGGATTTCGCCGGCGATACCGCCGACGGCGGCCCGGGTTTCGTCATCGGCACGCCGTTGAAGCGCAAGACCGGCACGCACAATTCGATCATCTTTGCCGACGGCGGCAAGATCCTTGCCGAACGCTACAAGCTCGATCTGCCGAATTACGGTGAGTTCGACGAGAAGCGCGTCTTCCAGGCCGGCCCCGAGATCCAGGGGCCGGTCAATTTCCGCGGCGTACGCGTGGGAGTGCCGATCTGCGAAGATATCTGGGGCGAGGTTGCCGTCTGCGAGACGCTGGCCGAAAGCGGCGCGGAAATCCTGCTGGTCCCGAACGGCTCGCCCTATTACCGCGGCAAGGTCGACGTCCGCCACCAGATCGTTATCCGCCAGGTCATCGAATGCGGACTGCCGATTATCTATGCCAACCAGCTTGGCGGTCAGGACGAGCTGGTTTTCGATGGCGCATCGTTTGCCATAGGTTCTGACAAGACGCTGGCCTTCCAGATGAGCCAGTTCGAGGAGACGGTCAACGTCACCACCTGGAAGCGAAAGAATGACATCTGGGTCTGCTCTGACGGACCGATGTCGAAAATCCCGGAGAAGGAGGAGGCCGACTACCGCGCCTGCATGTTGGGCCTGCGCGATTACGTCAACAAGAACGGCTTCAAGAATGTCGTGCTCGGCCTCTCAGGCGGCATCGATTCGGCGATCTGCGCGGCACTTGCCGTCGACGCGCTCGGCGAGGAACGGCTGCGCGCCGTGATGATGCCTTACCGCTACACTTCGAAGGACTCGCTCAAGGATGCCGAGGACTGCGCCCGCGCACTCGGCTGCCGCTACGATATCGTGCCGATCTTCGAGCCGGTCGAAGGTTTCCTGCACGCGCTGACGCAGCTTTTCGAGGGCACCAAGGAAGGTATTACCGAGGAGAACCTGCAGAGCCGTGCACGTGGCACTATCCTGATGGCGATTTCCAACAAGTTCGGCTCGATGGTGGTCACCACCGGCAACAAAAGCGAGATGTCGGTCGGCTACGCGACGCTCTACGGCGACATGAATGGCGGCTTCAATCCGATCAAGGATCTTTACAAGATGCAGGTCTATGCATTGTCGCGTTGGCGCAACGCGCATGTGCCGCCGGGTGCGCTCGGTCCGTCCGGCGAGGTGATCCCGACCAACATCATCGACAAGGCGCCCTCGGCGGAACTGCGAGAGAACCAGACCGACCAGGATTCGCTGCCGCCCTATCCAGTGCTCGATGACATATTGGAGTGTCTGGTCGAGAACGAGATGGGCGTCGACGAGATCGTTGCGCGCGGCCATGACCGGGCGACGGTGGCGCGTGTCGAGCACCTGCTTTACGTCGCAGAATACAAGCGCCGGCAGGCGGCGCCCGGCGTGAAGATCACCAGGAAGAACTTTGGCCGCGATCGCCGTTATCCCATCACCAACCGGTTCAGGGATCGCGGGTAGGCCATTGGCCTGCGTAACGGTTTAGCCATGGCCGACCTTGAAATCAGCTTTGACCCGTCGCGGATCGACTTCCGGGCGACGTCCGACATTTTGAAGGAGAGCTATTGGGGCAGCGGCCGCAGCGATGAACTGCACCGCCGTGCTTTTGCCAACTCACTGTGCGTCGGCGCCTATGTCGGCGGCAATCAGGTCGGCTTCGGCCGGGCGATCACCGACCGTACGGTATTTGCCTATCTCGCCGACATAATTGTCTGGCCCGGGTATCGCGGACAAGGCATCGGAACCCGGCTTGTCCAGGCGCTTATCGACCACTCGGACGTCAAGACGGTCACGCATTGGAGCCTGTCGACCAACGACGCCCATGCGGTTTACGAGAAGCTCGGCTTCAGGCCTTCCACCGATGGCCGCTATATGCGCCTCGACCGCATCCCGGCAACCTGAACAGAGGCAGCGCACAACCCGCGATTGTTGCAAAATCGTCTCACTGCTTGGACCAGATGCGCTTTTGGCTATCTACTGACTTGGCGCGGCGTTGAGGCGTCTCTATAAACACCTCTCCGCGATTCCCCTTCAGGAGGAACCGAATGCCAGGATTTGACATCGTTATGCGAGGCTGCGAAGCCTAGGTCTTGGTCAGTGCGCCGCGAGATAGCCTCGCGGCAAGGCTGAACCGAGGCAGGTATTTCGCCGCTGCCGGTCGCCGCCCCTCTACAGGGCCGCCAAATACGCCAAACCTCCGCATCTCCGGGCGCCAAACGGCGCCGACGCGGTTTTTCAATTTCTACTTTCGTGGGATCGGGCTCGTTTGCGCCCGAATGACATCATGACTCGTTTTCGAATAGATTTGCGCGCGGGCGCCTTTCGCAGCGTTCTTGGCTTCACGCTCAGCCATTGGCGGTGTCAGCCGTGGCGGCTTGCCGGCATTATGGGCACATTCCTGCTGTCGACCTTGGCCGACGTGCTGACGCCGCTCTATTCCGGCCGGCTGGTGGATGCCGTCGCCAGCAGTGCTGCGGCCGACGATGTTGCGTGGAACGCGGCGACAGCGGCCTTTTCGATGCTGGTGGCCCTGGCGCTCACCGGTGTCGTGCTGCGCAATCTCGCCTTCATGGCCATTGTCGAGCTGACGTTGAAGATGATGGCGGATATCGCCGCCGACGCCTTCCACCGCGTCCAGCGCTTCTCCACCGACTGGCACGCCAACAGCTTCGCCGGATCGACGGTGCGCAAGATAACGCGCGGCATGTGGGCGCTCGACCTGCTCAACGACACGATCCTGATCGCGCTGCTGCCATCGGTCGTCATGCTCGTCGGCTCGACGCTGCTGCTTGGCTGGTTCTGGCCGCTGATGGGTGCTGTCGTCGCCACCGGTTCGGTTCTGTTCATCGCGGTGACGACGATGCTGTCGCTTGGCTATGTGGCGCCCGCGGCAAGGCTTGCCAATGCGTGGGATACACGGCTCGGCGGCTCGCTGGCCGACGCGGTAAGCTGCAACGCCGTGGTCAAGGGTTTTGGCGCCGAGGAACGCGAGGAGACGCGGCTTGCCGAGGTCGTCGCCAAATGGCGCGGTCGCACGCGCCGCACCTGGATGCGCGGCACCGTCAACGGCACCACGCAAGGGACGATGCTGCTGCTTTTGAGGGCAGCGGTCATCGGGTTCTCCCTGCTGTTGTGGTCGTGGGGGCAGGCGAGCGCCGGCGATGTCGCCTTCGTGCTGACCTCATTCTTCGTGCTGCAAGGCTATCTGCGCGACATCGGCACACATATCCGCAATCTGCAGCGCTCGATCAACGACATGGAGGAACTGGTCGACTTCCAGTCCGAACCACTCGGCATCGAGGATCGGCCCGGAGCCAAACCGATCCGGATCACCGATGGCCGTATCACCTTCGACAATGTCACGTTCCACTATGGCAGCCACCGCCTGCCGCTCTATCGCGACTTTTCGGTGGACATCGCGCCGGGCGAACGGGTTGGGCTGGTTGGCCATTCGGGCTCCGGCAAGACGACATTCGTCAAGCTGATCCAGCGCCTCTACGACGTGACTGCGGGCAATATCCTGATCGACGGCCAGGATATTGCGAATGTGGCGCAGGCGTCGCTGCGCGCACAGATCGCAATCGTCCAGCAGGAGCCGATCCTGTTTCACCGGTCGCTGGCCGAAAACATCGCCTATGCTCGGCCGGCCGCCACGCAGGCCGAGATCGAGCACGCGGCGCGATTGGCCAGCGCGCATGACTTCATTGCCAATTTGCCGAAAGGCTATGGCACGCTGGTCGGCGAGCGTGGCGTAAAGCTATCGGGTGGTGAGCGTCAGCGCGTTGCAATCGCACGCGCCTTTCTTGCCGATGCGCGCATTCTCATCCTGGATGAGGCAACGTCGAGCCTCGATTCGGAATCGGAGGTGCTGATCCAGCAGGCGATGGAGCGGTTGATGGTCGGCCGCACGACGCTGGTCATTGCCCACCGGCTGTCGACGGTGCGGGCGCTGGACAGGCTTTTGGTGTTCGATCGCGGCCGCATCGTCGAAGAGGGCTCGCATGACCAACTGATCCGGCTGCAAGGCGGCATCTACCGCCGGCTGTTCGAACGCCAGGCGCTTGAACTGACCAAAGGCCTGGTGATCTGACGGTTGCGGTGCCGCGCGTCTTGATAGACGTGCGGCGCTGCAGTCTTTTCTTCGCCTTTGTCATGTTCTATGTCTGCCGCCGAGCGCGGGGGCGCGTCTTGTCAACAGCAAAACCATCCGGTACGCCCCGCTCATGACAGTTACCGTCCGTTTCGCCCCGTCACCGACCGGCCGCATCCATATCGGCAATGCGCGCACCGCTTTGTTCAATTGGCTGTTCGCCATCAAGAACAAAGGCCGCTTCATCCAGCGCTTCGACGACACCGACGTCGCCCGTTCGACGCAGGAGTTTTCCGACGCTATCCTATATGACCTGCATTGGCTGGGCATCTTCCCCGATGCCACGGAGTACCAGTCGCGGCGGGTCGAAATCTACGATGCCGCACTGGAGAGGCTGAAGGAGGCGCGCCTCGTCTATGCTTGCTATGAGACGCCTGAAGAGCTCGACCTGAGGCGCAAGGTGCGCCGCACGCGTGGCCTGCCGCCAGTCTATGGCCGCGAGGCGCTGACGCTGGCACCCGAGCAGGTGGCGGAATATGAGGCCGATGGCCGGCGGCCGCACTGGCGCTTTCTGCTGCCCAACTTCAGCAGCGATCCGCTACAGCCGGAGCGCACCGAAATCGACTGGAACGACCTGGTGCGCGGCGAAGAGACCGTCGACCTCGCCTCGCTTTCAGACCCGGTTCTGCGGCGTGAGGACGGCACCTACCTCTACACATTGCCTTCGGTTGTCGACGACATCGACATGGGCGTCAGCCATGTCATTCGCGGCGACGACCACGTCACCAATACCGGCGTCCAGATAGCCCTGTTCCGAGCACTTGGCGCGGAGCCGCCGGTGTTCGGCCACCACAATCTCCTGACAACGGCATCAGGCGAGGGACTTTCGAAGCGCACCGGCGCGCTGTCCATCCAGAGCCTGCGTGAGAGCGGCATCGAGCCGATGGCGATCGCTTCGCTGGCGGTGCTCGTCGGCACCTCGGAAAACGTCGTGGCGGTGCCAACGATGGCCGAGCTAGTCGAGCGCTTCGATCCGGCTGCAACATCGAAATCCGCCGCCAAATTCGACCCGGACGAGCTCTTCGTGCTCAACCGCACGCTGCTGCATCACATGCCGTTTTCCGAGGCGCGCGACCGGCTGATCGTGCTCGGCATCTCCGGCGAACAGGCCGAGTCTTTCTGGCTGGCCGTGCGCGGCAATCTCGACAGGCTGGCCGATGCGGCGATCTGGTGGCGTACGCTTCGAGACGGTCCAGAGGAGCCGGCGGAGTTTTCCGACGAGGACCGCGACTTTCTTCGCCAGGCATTCGAGTTGCTGCCGGAAGAGCCTTGGAACGGCACCGTCTGGAAGGACTGGACGGGCAAGATCCGAGCGGCGAGCGGCCGTAAGGGCAAGGCGCTGTTCATGCCGCTCAGGCTGGCGCTTACGGGACAGCCTTCGGGTCCGGAGCTTGCAGATCTGTTGCCGCTGCTGGGTCGGGAAGGAACGTTGGCCCGACGACCCTGACCTTGCGCTGCTCCGGCGGCGGCAGCGATGTCGGCGAGGGCACAGGTTTGACAGCAAGCCGTTTGATCGCCTCACGGTCGAGGCCGCCTTCTGCATTGGCCAAGGTCTCCGGGTCGGCGGCCGGATCAGGCCTAGCAACCGGCAGCGGAACGAACGGGGTGGTCGCCACGTTCGCCTCAGATTGTCCCGGGGTTGGCGGGTTGCCGGCAATGATCTCGAAATTTTGCCCCGCATTGCAGCCGCAGGTCGGCGGCCGCGGCATGTCGGATTGCTTGTAGAGGTAGGCCGTCGGCAGTTCGATATAAGGCCTGCCCGTCACCGAAGACGTCATCGACGCCGAATCGCTGTTCACGCCGCGCGTGTAGAAAACCTGCATCTCGGTGCCGGGGCAGCTCGATTCGCAATTCTTCTGATCGCGCTCGAAATCGCCCAGCGAGGCAGCATTCGACATCGGGAAGAAATAGCCGTCGCAGGTCCGCACACACATGGTGCGGAATTCGCCTTGGGGCTGGCCCATGTCGGCGCTGTTGAGCACGGTGCGGATGTTGCCCGGCTGGCTCAGTTCTTCAGCCTGGTCGGCCTCTTCGGGCTGACTGCCCAAAAGCTGGTCGAGCAGGTTTCGCTTGCCGTTTTCACGGTTGGCTTCGCGGACCGGCGGGGGCGTCGGCGCCGCCGCATCATCGCGGCAGCCATTGGCGTCAAGCAACGTCAATATGCGCGCACGATCACGTCGCGAACCACCGCCGGCAAGGTCGCCGCGCTTGGCCTGCAGGGCGTCGAGATTGGCTGCCATGCGATCGATGGTGGCGTCGAGTGCTGCGCATGCGTTGGCGTTGCGGCGAGACAGCGAAAAGCCGCAGCCGGCGCTGCTGGCCTGCCTGACGGCCTTTGAAATCTGCTGGCGCTGCCGGACGATTGCGTCGTCATATTTCCTGAGCAATGCCGGTTTGCCGCCGCCACCACGAGAAGCGGCGGCAAGATCGGCTTCAAGCTGGCGGCAGAGGCGGGAAGCGGCCTGTGCCTGAGTGGCGGCAATGCCGCACAGCACCACGGCGCCGAGCAGCGCAGCGGCCCGCGTCAGCTTCCAACTTGCGCCCGTCATCCCTCCGGAACTCCGACTGCCTGTCGTTCAGAAAGCTACCGCGCTTGCGGTTAACCGTTTGTTTAGCATACCGCCGATTCCGCCTTCAGCCCAAATCGGCGATGGCTTGCGCCTTGTGCGCGGCTTCGATCACGACCGGTGCTGTCATATCGACTACGCCACACGACATATTCGGACAGAGCCAGATCCGCGACATCCTGGCGTTGCACGAAAAAAGGCGTATTCGCCCAGAAGAATGCCCGGATCCAGCAATGCCCGGAGGCTTGGCATGACCGCGATTACCCGTCGAGCCGCACTGCAATTTGGTCTTTTGTGCCTGGCGATGCCGGTTGCCTTGGCGCAGGAAAAGCCCATCACGCCGGATTGGGGTACCAAATTGGTCGAAGCTGCCCGTGAGCAGATCGGCGTCACCACACTCTACGATCCGACCTATACACGCCTGGCCTATCCGGGCGGGGACGTTGAGCCCGAGCGGGGTGTGTGCACGGATGTCGTGATCCGTGCCTATCGCCGCGCCTTCGATCTCGACCTGCAAAAATTGGTGCATGAGGATATGCGGGCCAATTTTGCCGCCTATCCGAAGGCTTGGGGCTTGAAAGCGCCGGACCGCAACATCGACCACCGCCGTGTGCCCAATCTTGCGGTCTATTTCGAGCGGCGCGGTGCCGCCTTGCCCGTCAGCCAAGACCCCGCCGATTATCGGCCTGGGGATCTCGTCGCCCAGATGCTGCCCGGCAATCTGCCGCATATTGCCATCGTGTCGTCCAATCGCTCCACATTGGTACCGACAAGAAGACTGGTCATTCACAATATCGGCGGCGGCGCCAGGGAAGAGGACACTTTGTTTGCCTTCAGGCAGACAGGGCATTTCCGGTTCAAGCCAATCTGAGAAGGCCCATGGCTAGCCCAGCTCGACGATGGCTTGCGCCTTATGCGCGGCTTCGACCACTGCCAGTGCCGTCATGTTGACGACACCGCGCGACGTCACCGACGGCGTCAATATGTGCGCCGGGCTGTCGGTGCCGAGCAGGATCGGGCCGACATGCAGCGCGTCCATCATCGTGCGCAGCGCGGTCAGCGTGATGTTCGCCGAATCGAGATTGGGGAACACCAGCAGATTGGCTTCGCCCTTCAGCCGCGAATGCGGATAGACGCGCTGGCGCAGCTGCTCCGACAGTGCCGAGTCGGCATGCATCTCGCCGTCGCATTGCAGGTCGGGCGCGATGCGCGCCAGGATCGCCGCCGCCTGCCGCATCTTCATGGCGCTTGGCGAATCGCGGGAGCCGAAATCCGAATGCGAAAGCAGGGCTGCCTTGGGCTCGATGCCGAAACGCTGAATTTCCTCGGCCGCCAAAACGGTCATTTCCGCAATTTCTTCGGCGGTCGGGTCGACGGAGACATGGGTATCGGTGAGGAAAATGATGCCGTGCTGCGAAATCAGCATGGAAAGCGTCGACAGGTCGCGATCCCTAATGCCGGCGCGCGGTCCGATGATCAGCGTGACGTTGCGCAAATGGCGCTCGAAACGGCCTTCGAGGCCGCAGACCATGGCGTCGGCGTCGCCGCGCTTCAGGGCAAGGGCGGCGATCACCGTATTGTCGGTGCGCACCATAGTGCGCGCGGCTTCCGTCGTCACCCCACGCCGGCCGGCAAGCTCGATCAAAAGGTCGACATAGTGGCGGTAACGCGGATCGTCTTCCGGGTTGATCAGGCCGAAATCGACGCCCGGCTTGATGCGCAGCCCGTAGCGCTTCAGCCGCACCTCGATGACATGCGGGCGGCCGATCAGGATCGGTTCGGCAATGCCTTCCTCGAGCACGACCTGGGCGGCGCGAAGCACGCGCTCGTCCTCGCCGTCGGCATAAATGACGCGCTTGGAGCTCGACGTCTTGGCCATCGAGAATACCGGCTTCATGACCAGGCCGGAGCGGAAGACGAAGCGGTTCAGCTTGTCGATATAGGCGGCGAAATCGGTGATCGGCCGGGTCGCGACGCCGGTCTCGCAGGCTGCCTTAGCGACGGCAGGGGCAATGCGCAGGATCAGCCGCGGATCGAAAGGCGAGGGGATCAGGAACTCCGGACCAAAGATCGGCGTCTCGCCGGAATAGGCACGCGCGGCAACGTCGGACGGCTCTTCGCGGGCAAGCGCTGCAATCGCTCGCACGGCAGCCATTTTCATCTCTTCGTTGATGGCGCTTGCGCCGCAATCCAGCGCGCCACGGAAGATGTAAGGAAAACAGAGTACGTTGTTGACTTGGTTGGGGAAATCGGAGCGGCCCGTGCAGATCATCGCGTCGGGCCGCGCTGCCCGCGCCGCTTCCGGCATGATCTCGGGATTGGGATTGGCCAGCGCCAGGATCAGCGGCTTGGGCGCCATGTGGTGGAGCAATTCCGGCTTCAGCACGCCGGCGGCAGACAGGCCGAGAAACACGTCGGCGCCGGGCAGAACGTCGGCCAGCGTGCGCGCCTCGGTGTCCTTCACATAGGGGTCTTTCCAGCGGTCCATCTCCTCGACGCGGCCCTTATGGGCGACGCCGAACCGGTCGGTGACCCAGATGTTTTCGACCCGCGCGCCGAGCGAGACCAGAAGGTTGAGGCAGGCGAGCGCCGCAGCACCTGCGCCCGACGTGACGATCTTGATGTCCGCGATGGACTTGCCGGCGAATTCCAGCCCGTTGAGCACGGCGGCGGCGACGATGATGGCGGTGCCATGCTGGTCGTCATGGAAGACCGGTATGCCCATGCGCGCTTTCAACTGCTCCTCGACCTCGAAGCATTCGGGCGCCTTGATGTCTTCCAGGTTGATGCCGCCGAAGGTTGGTTCCAGCGCCGAGATCGTCTCGACCATGCGCTCGATGCCCGGTGCGTCGATCTCGATGTCGAAGACATCGATGCCGGCGAACTTCTTGAACAGCACCGCTTTGCCCTCCATCACCGGCTTGGAGGCGAGCGGACCGATATTGCCGAGGCCCAGCACCGCCGAACCGTTGGTGACAACGCCGACCAGATTGGCGCGGGCTGTATAGTCGGCGGCGGTTGCCGGGTCGTCGCGGATTTCAAGGCAGGGGGCGGCGACCCCCGGCGAATAGGCAAGCGCAAGGTCGCGCTGATTGCCCAGTGGCTTCGTCGCCTGGATTTCCAGCTTTCCGGGACGGGGGTGCTTATGGAAATAGAGCGCTGCTTCGTCGAGGTCGGATCGGGCCGCCTTCTTGCTTTCGCCTGTCATGACGGCCGCCTCCTCAGTTCAGTCCGTTTGATGTTTTGAGTCTCTTAGCATGCAGCCGAGGCTTTTCGAGAGGTGATATGTCGCAAGCGCGAGCTTGCGGCTTGCACCCCCGCCCTCCTGTGCGGTCTGCCATTGAGATGTTGGGGCGATAGGCGGGGTGCTGCGGCGAGGTACGCCGCCCAGTTCGAATGTCTGGTGGCGCTCGTCGCTCAGAGGCCTCGCGGCGAAACAAGTCGACATTGCAGTTCTCCAAAATCCGTGAGATTCTTCGAAAAGTCGCACGAAATAGCGTGCGAACAACAAAGCGCCCCGACGTTTTCGGCGGACATCCAAACGCATCACAGATCGTGCCCCTGATTGTCGGTCGGACTGCTTAACCTGCCAAGGGAGGACGACAATGACTGTACGGCCAGACCCGACTTTCCACGCGACTGCCAAGCTCGCAATGCAGGCGCCAGTCGAAAATTTTGCCTACACTTTGATGTTGAGTCCCGACTTCTCTCAGCCAGATGGACTAGCCATAGTTGACGTAAACCCGAAGTCGAAGGACTACGGCAAGGTCGTCCATAGCGTGATAATGCCGAACAAGGGCGACGAGTTTCACCATTTCGGCTGGAACGCGTGCTCGTCGGCCCTTTCGCCGCTGAATGGTCACCCGTTTCTCGAGCGCCGCTTTCTGATCATTCCCGGTATTCGATCTTCGCGCATTTACGTCATAGACACCAAGGGCGGACCGACCAAGGCCAAGATCCACAAGGTCATCGAGCCAGAAGAGGTGTTTGCCAAGACGGGCTATTCCAGGCCTCATACGATTCACTGCGGTCCGGAAGGTATTTATGTCTCGACGCTTGGGGGCGGTGGCCCTGACGGCACCGACGGACCTCCCGGCATCTTTGTCATGGATTGCCAGACGTTCGACGTCATCGGGCGCTACGAGATCGATCGCGGGCCGCAGGACAAGCAATATGATTTCTGGTGGAACCTGCCACGCGACTACATGGTGTCGAGCGAGTGGGCCCTTCCGCCCCAGTTCGAGCAGGGCATCGTGCCTGAAGACCTCCTGTCGAACAAATATGGACACCGGGTGCATTTCTGGAATTTGCGCGAACGTAGGAACGTGCAGACCATCGATCTGGGCGCCAACCACCAGATGGCGCTGGAAGTCCGCCCCGCCCATGACCCGGTCAAGGAATACGGTTTCCTTGGAGTGGTCGTCGACACGACAAACCTCGAGGGATCGATCTGGACCTGGTGGCGCGAGGGCGGCAAATTCCATTGCGAAAAGACGGCGACCATCCCGCCCGAGGCAGCCGCCAAGGATGACCTGCCGCCGTTGCTTCAGGGCTTCGAGGCGGTGCCGCCGCTAGTAACCGACATCGACCTGTCGCTCGATGACCGATTCCTCTACGTATCCTGCTGGGGCACCGGCGAGATGCGCCAATACGATGTGACCGATCCGATGAAGCCTAAGCTTGCAGGGTCCATCCATATTGGCGGCATCACGCGCAAGACCAAGCATCCCGGCGGCGGCGACTACAGGGGCGGACCGCAGATGGTCGAGATCAGCCGCGACGGCAAACGCGTTTACTGGACCAACTCCCTGTATTCGACTTGGGACGACCAGTTCTATCGCGATGGTATTCCGGCAGCCATGGTCAAGGCCAATGTCGGCGAGAACGGTGGGATCACCCTGGACAAGGACTTTTATGTCGAGTTCCCCGAGGGGTATCGCTCCCACCAGATTCGTCTGGAAGGCGGCGATTGCTCGACGGATTCGTTCTGCTATCCGTCGGTGTAACCGACTGCCCGGGTCAATAAAGCGATGAGCGAGTGGACGACGGCCGGTCTCTGGCTGGCCGTCGTCGCCAGCGGTATTTATCACGGTATCAATCCTGGCATGGGCTGGCCGTTGGCCGTTTCGACCGGACTTTTGGATAGACGTGCCGGCGAATTGTTCCGGGCGCTCGGCCTTTTGGCAATGGGCCACTTTGTGGCGATGATCGGTATCCTGCTGCCCTTCGGCGCGATGCTGACGCTCATCGTCTGGGAACGACAGATTCGCATCGCGGCGGGATTGATTGTGATCGCAGCCGGGATCTATCTCCTGATCAACCGGCGCCACCCGCGTGTTCTTGCCCGTATCCCGCCGGCACAACTGGCCTTGTGGTCCTTCGCGGCCGCCACCGCGCATGGCGCCGGGCTGATGCTGGTGCCGATTTATCTCGGCCTGTGCCAGGCAGGCGATCTCGATGTTGGACACCAGGCGGCTATAACGCTCATGGCAGGTAATCTGATCACCGCCACCGCCGTCTCCGTAGTCCATACGGCCGCGATGATTGTAAGCGGCGGTGTTATCGCCATTGCCGTCTATCGATGGCTCGGACCCAAGTTCATCTCACAAAGCTGGTTCAATCTCGACACTGTGTGGGCCGTGAGCCTGATCCTGGTGGGGGGAATTGGGATCGCGAGTATCGGATTCGCTCGGTAGGTTGCATGCATTGGCAAAGGAATTCTCCCTTCTCCGGATGTCAGGAAAGATCAGATCGCATCATGCGGCGCTCGCAACCCAACAACCGCAAAGGGTCGTTCTTCCGCCGTCCAGCGGGTATCAAGCCTTGGATTCTGCCACTAAAACGCGCTGACATAGAGGCCGCCGTCCACCGGTATGTTCTGCCCGGTCAGGTAGCCGGCATGGACCGAGCACAGGAAGGCGCAGATCTGGCCGAATTCCTCCGGCATGCCGAGTCGCTTGGCCGGAACGTTGGCCGCCGCCTTGGCTTTGCGTGCGGCGGCGGCGGCCGGATCTTCGGGCGTGCCGGCCTCGTGCGGGCCGCGCAGCCGGTCGGTGTCGAGTTTTCCCGGCAGCATGTTGTTGATCGTCACATTGCGGTCGATCACCGTGCGCGCGACGCCGGCGAGGAACGAAGTGAGGCCGGCGCGGGCGCCGGACGACAGGTCGAGGCCGGGGATAGGCACATAGACCGACAGCGAGGTGATGTTGACGATGCGGCCGAAGCCGCGCGCCGCCATGCCGTCGATCACGGCCTGAACCAGTTCGACAGGGGTCACCATGTTCTGGGTGACGCCCTCGAGGATCTTTTCGCGGTCGAGCGCGCGGAAATCGCGAAACGGCGGACCGCCATTGTTGTTGACGAGGATGTCGGGATCGGGGCAGGCGGCAAGCAGCGCCTTCTGGACATCGGGCTTGGATACGTCGCCGACGATTTCGGTCACCTTGACGCCGAATTTCTCGCGCAGTTCAGCGGCGGTTTTGGCCAGCACGTCGGCGTTGCGGCCATTGATCACCAGATCGCAACCTGCCTCTGCCAGTGCCATGGCGCAGCCGCGTCCCAAGCCTTTGCTCGAAGCGCAGACGATGGCCTTCTTGCCGCGAATGCCGAGATCCATGGTGATTTTCTCCTCTGATTGCCGCGGCAACCTATCCGGATGGCTGGACCAATCGCAACCGTCATACGGTTGTTGCATGAATCGGGGCATAGGCTCAGGCGAAAGCAACGGTGACAAATGATGTCCGGCGCAGAGCCTCGCACTTTCCGCAGCATGTTCATCTCCGACGTCCATCTCGGATCGAAGGCGGCGAAGGCCGAATTCCTGATCGATTTCCTGCGCCATCACGATGCCGATATCATCTATCTCGTCGGCGACATCGTCGACGGCTGGCGCCTGAGACGAAGCTGGCATTGGCCGCAAAGCCATAACGACGTGATCCAGAAATTGCTGCGCAAGGCGCGCAAGGGCGCCAGCATCACCTACATCGCCGGCAACCATGACGAGTTCGCGCGACAGTTCCAGGGCGTTCATTTCGGCGGCATTGTCGTCGCCGACCGCGCCATCCACGAGACCGCCGACGGCAAACGCCTTCTTGTCATCCATGGCGACCAGTTCGACACCGTCGTCCATAATGCGCGCTGGCTGGCCTATCTCGGCGACTATGCCTACGACGCGGCGATGCTGCTCAACCGCATCATCACACGTCTGCGCCAGGTGCTCGGCCTGCCTTACTGGTCGTTCTCGTCCTGGGCCAAGGTCAAGGTCAAGAAGGCGGTGAATTTCATCGGCTCGTTCCAGACCGTGCTGACCGAGGAGGCGCGCCGCTCGCATGTCGACGGCGTGATCTGCGGGCACATCCACCATGCCGCGATCGAAAGCTATGAGGACGTGCAATACATCAACACGGGCGACTGGGTGGAGAGCTGCACGGCGGTGGTCGAGCATTTTGACGGCAGGATGGAGATCCTGCACTGGGCGCATGTCCTGCCGGAGACTCCGGTCGGCAGCGAGGTGCTCGTGCCGATCGACATCAAGGGCAGGGCAGTCCAGGCGGCTTGACCAAATCCGGCCGCATCTCGCTTCAATCGGGTAGTCCAGCGGTTTCGTCGACTTTTTCGCCGTGTTAAGCAGCGGCAGGTGTGGCGGGCCGACCCGGCTGAATGCCGTGCCGACGGATCGCCTGTCAATGTCCTCGCTGCCGCCGCTTTCGCCCGAACAGCTCGTCAAGCCACGCCATTTCGAACTGCGCATGAGCTTGATCTTCTTTACGCTCTTCGTTCCGCTCGGGACGCATGTGCCGTATTTCCCGCTGTGGCTGCAGGCGAAGGGGTTCCATGCCGAACAGATAGCCGTGATCCTCGCCGCGCCGATGTTCCTGCGCGTGGCGACGACGCCTTTTCTTACTGCGCTGGCAGACAAAGCGAGCGACCGCGCCAATGTCTATGTTGCGCTGGTCGCCGCATCGCTGATCCTGTCCGCCGGCTACCTCCTGCCGCCGACCTACGCAACGGTACTTGCCGTGTCGCTGGCCCTGACGGTCGTCTGGACGCCGCATTCGCCGATTGCCGATTCGCTCGCCCTTTCAGGTGTTCGCCGCTTCGGCTCGAATTACGCAAGCATGCGCAAATGGGGCTCGATCTCCTATCTCTGTGCCAATCTCGCCGGCGGTTTCATCCTGTCGGCGAGCGGTGCCCAGGCTGTCCCGGTGATCATCTTCGCGGCGCTGTGTGCCGCGCTAGCCGCCGGACTGATTGCGCCGCGCCTTGGCCGTCCACGCCGCGCCTCGCCGCTTTCGGCCGCCGATATCCAGCAATCGGCACCGAAACTCCTCAACCGGTACTTCCTCTATTTTTCGACAGGCGTCGGCGTCATCACCGCCAGCCACGCATTTCTCTACGGTTTCGTGTCGATCTACTGGAAGTCGATCGGCATCAGCGATTCGGTTGTCGGGCTTCTGTGGGGGTGGGGCGTCGTCGCCGAGATATGCATGTTCGTCGTTTTCACCCGCGCTTTCGCCTCCTTCTCGGTCGTCTCGATCATGCTGATTGCCGGGATCGGCGCGATCGTGCGCTGGTTCGCCTTTCCGCTGATCTGGCCGCTTGGGCTTGGCGTTGGCGGGTTTTTCGCGATCCAGACGCTGCACGCGGTTTCGGTGGCGCTGGTGCTGATCGGCCTGCAAAAGATGATCGGTGAGACGGTCGCGGAAGAACGCACCGGGGCGGCGCAAGGCATCGCCTACTTCTCCAATGGCTTCTTCATGGCGGCGGCGACGCTGATTTCCGGTCCTCTTTACGACCGCTTCGGCGCGAATGGCTTCTTTGCGATGATCCCGATCGCCCTGACGGGCCTGGCTCTGATCGGGCTTGCCGCGCGTTCAGCCCCACAGCGCCCGCTCGGGCGGTGACACCAGCGAACCTAGGTAGACGAGACCGGGAACGCGGTCGCGGGCCAGCAGCAGCGGACCGTCGAGATCGACGAAATCGGCATCCTGCGCCAACAGCACGGCCGGCGCCATCGCAAGCGATGTGCCGACCATACAGCCGACCATGACACCAAGAGCCAGTTCGCGGGCGCGGTCGCGAAGCACGAGTGCAGCGGTCAGGCCACCCGATTTGTCGAGCTTGATGTTGACGGCGTCGTAAAGGCCGACAAGTGCTTCAAGGTCCTTCGCCTCGTGCACGCTTTCGTCGGCACAGATCGGTACCGGATGCGCGATGTGGCGAAGAATACTGTCATGTCCCGCCGGCAGCGGCTGTTCGATCAAGGCGATACCGTGCTCGGCGGCAAAGGCGAGGTTTGCGACGATATTGTCGTCATTCCAGCCCTCATTGGCGTCGAGAATGATTCGGCTGTCGGGTGCTGCCGCCGTCACTGCGCGGATGCGCGCGATGTCGTTGTCGCGGCCGATCTTGACCTTGAGTAGCGGGCGCTGGGCGTTATCGCGGGCCTGCGCCGCCATCGCCTCCGGCTCGGCGAGCGACAATGTATACGCCGTCTCAAGCGGTCGTAACGGAACGGTTCGTATCGTATGCGCCACCGGTGTTCCGCTGATCTTCGCTTCCAGGTCCCAGAGCGCGCAATCGATGGCGTTGCGTGCCGCGCCGGCAGGCATGGCATCGAGCAGGGCGATGCGGCTGATACCGCGCGCGATCTCGCTGCGCATCGCCTCGATCGCGTCGCGCACACCCTCCATGGTCTCGCCATAGCGCTTGTAAGGGACGCATTCGCCGCGTCCTGTACGGCCGTTTTCGGTGATGGCGCAGGAAATCACCTCCGCTTCGGTCTTCGAGCCGCGCGAAATGGTAAAGGTCCCGGCTATCGGAAAGCGCTCGGCCTCGACCGAAATGACACGCGCCATATTTTTCTGCTCCGGCTGTGCAACAAGGAGGATGTCGGCAAATCGACAGGTCGGCCCCGTCAGGCTAAACAGGACGCCATGTTGACCATCCGCAAACGCGACGCAAGCGGCCCTGCCAAGGAGCCCGACCACCAGCCGCGCATCGCGATCGGCGAGGAGGGCGACGTTCTCGGCTGCGCTTTCTCGGGAACCTGGACGACACGTACCGTGGCGCTGGTCGATGCCGAGATGCGCAAGATCGAGAAGCGCGGCGGCTTCAAGACGCTGGCGCTCGACCTTTCACAAATCGAGAAGATGGACACTGCCGGGGCGTGGCTGATCGACCGCCTGGTCAGCAGCTTCGAAAAAAAGGGCGTCGAGATCACGATGCAGGGGCAAAGCGAGATTGCCTCGATCCTGCTCGGCGCCGTCGGTGATGCGGTCCGACGCGAGCCCGAATCAGGTCCGGCAAAGCCGCCCAACTTCATCATTCGCGGGCTCGAGGCGGTTGGCCGGCGCGTTTATGAGATGCGCGACGATTTCCTGGCCGCAATGAATATCCTCGGCGCCACGATACGCGGCTCGCAGATGAAGCTTGGCCGTGGCCATGCCGTCAACATGGCGGCGATCTTCAACCAGATCGATCGCATGGGTGTCGGCGCCATACCGGTAGTCGTGCTGATGTCGGCCATCGTCGGTGCGATCGTCGCCCAGCAAGGCGCTTATCAGCTCAGCTATTTCGGCGCCGACATCTTCGTCGTCGACCTGGTCGGGGTGCTGATCCTGCGCGAGCTCGGCGTGCTGATGACGGCGATCATGATCGCCGGCCGCTCCGGCAGTGCGATCACCGCCGAGATCGGCTCGATGAAGATGCGCGAGGAGGTCGATGCGCTGAAGGTGATCGGTCTTAATCCAATCGGCGTGCTGGTGTTTCCGCGGCTGGTCGCGCTGGTCATCGCGCTGCCTTGCCTGACGATCGTCGCCAACTTTGCCGCGTTGGGCGGCGGCATTTTGGCTGCATGGCTCTACTCCGATATTGCACCGGCAGCGTTCATCGACCGGCTGCGTGTCGCAATCGACCTCAGCACCATCTTTGCCGGCCTGATCAAGGCGCCGTTCATGGCCATGATCATCGGCATAATCGCCTCGGTCGAGGGCATGAAGGTTGGCGGCAGCGCCGAATCGCTTGGCCAGCATGTGACCGCCTCAGTGGTGAAGTCGATCTTCGTGGTCATTATCCTCGACGGGCTTTTCGCCATGTTCTATGCAGCGATCGAGTTCTGAGATGGCGCTGCCGGGCACAAACACGACCAAGGTGGCGGCGAAAGCCAAAGAAGACGAGATCGTGCTGTCGGCGCACGACGTCACGGTGTCGTTCGCCGATCAGGTCGTTCTCGACAAATTATCGCTCGATATCTGGCGCGGGGAGATTCTCGGCTTCGTCGGTGCCTCCGGTGCCGGCAAATCTGTTCTCTTGCGCACCATCCTTGGCTTGACGCGCAAGCAATCGGGAACAATCAAACTGTTCGGGGTCGACGTCGAGAGGGCAACCGAAAGGGAGCGCCTTCGCATCGACATGCGGCTTGGCGTGCTGTTCCAGCATGGTGCGCTGTTTTCGGCGCTGACCGTCCTCGAAAACGTCCAGGTGCCGATGCGCGAATATCTCGATTTGCCGAAGAAGCTGATGGACGAACTTGCCATGCTCAAGGTCGAGTTGGTGGGATTGCCGCCGGATGCGGCGCAGAAATTCCCCTCCGAGCTCTCCGGCGGCATGATTAAGCGTGCTGCGCTGGCGCGCGCTCTGGCGCTCGATCCGGATATCGTCTTCCTCGACGAACCGACTTCCGGGCTCGATCCGATCAGCGCGGCTGAGTTCGACGAATTGGTCGTCAAACTGCGCGATACGATGGATTTGACCGTGTATATGGTCACGCACGATCTCGACACGCTGTTTACCGCGTGCGACCGCGTGGCGGTGCTCGGCAACAAGAAAGTGCTGGTCGAGGGCACGATCGACGACATGCTCAGGAGCGAGGAACCCTGGGTAAAATCCTATTTCCGCGGAAAACGCGCCCGGCAACTTGATCTTGCGGCGCGCGCATAGCCATAAGTGAGCAATGGAAACCAGGGCCAACTACGTCATTGTCGGCATTTTCACGCTGGCCGCGATCCTCGCGGCTTTCGCTTTCGTCTATTGGACGGCGGCAATCGGCGAAAAGGGTGAGACGATGGTGCTGCGCGTGCGCATTCCAGGCTCCGCTTCGGGGCTCGGCCGTGGCAGTTTCGTGCTGTTCAATGGCGTCAAAGTCGGCGACGTGCGCCGTGTCTATATCGACGTCGACAATCCGACCGCTGCTATCGCCGACACCGAAATAGACCGGAATACGCCTATCACCAAGTCGACGCAGGCCGATATCGGGCTTGCCGGCCTCACCGGCCAGGCCAACATCGAGCTCAAGGGCGCCGACCCCAAAGAGCCAAAACTTCTCGACGAGGCGGAAAAGGAAGGCCGTGTCGCCGAGATCGTTGCCAACCCGTCGGCGGTCACCAATCTGCTACAGACAGCGCAGAACATCTTCACCCGCGCCGACAAGGTCCTTTCGGAGCTCGAAGGCTTCACCAAGGATGTTCGCGGGCCGCTGACGCAGACCGTCAACAATGTCCAGACCTTCTCCGATGCACTGGCCAGGAATGCGGACGGCGTCGACAAGTTCCTGGCCAGCGTCAGCTCGCTGGCGGACGAACTGAAGGGTGTTTCGGGCAAACTCGACGGCACCCTGAAGGCGGCGGAAGGGCTACTCAACGCCGTCGACAAGGACCAGATCAAGAGCATCGTCGCCAATGTCGACACGGTCACTTCCAACCTCAAGGAAACCAGCAAGCAGTTCGACACGGTCATCAAGAACGTGGACACCGCGGTCGGCTCGATCAACGACTTCGCCCAGAAGACGCAAGGCACACTGGCCAAGGTCGACGGCGTTCTCGACGGCATCGATCCGGCTGAGGTTCGCACCGCGCTGGCCAATATCCAGAAGGCCAGCGAAAACGCCAACGAGGCTGCCGCCGACATCGCCAAGGTGACCAACAAGTTCGCCAACCGGGCCGACGACATCGACGAAACCATCAAAGACGCGCACCAACTCGCAGGACGCCTCAACGATGCCTCGGTGCGAGTCGACGGTATCCTTGCCAAGGTCGACAAACTGCTCGGCTCCGGTCAGGCCGACGGCGTCATGGCCGATGCCAGGGCGACGCTCAAATCGTTCAAGCAGGTCGCCGACACGCTGAACGCCCGCCTCGGCACCATCACCGACAATCTGGCGCGGTTCTCGGGACAGGGGCTGCAAAACGTCGAATCGCTGGTCCAGGACAGCCGTCGTTCGATCAACCGCATCGAAGAGGCGGTGACCGACCTCAGCCGCAATCCACAGCGGATCCTGTCCGGCGGCGAGGGTGAGGTCCGGCAGTTCGACGGCAGGGTGCGCCGTTGACTTCGGCCTGCGCCCACCGCAAGAACATAGCTGGCAGATGCGCATTGTTTCCACGATCCGGGGGGGATCGCGTTTGAAGTCGATCAGTTCAGGCAGCGTCAGATCGAGTGGGTTCAAGGCCGGAGTGGCACTGCTGGCGCTTTCGCTCGCCGGCTGCGCGGCGCTGGGCGGCAAGCCGGCGCCGCTGGATACGTTCGAGCTTTCGGCGCCGTCGCTGGAAGCGCGTGCCCACAGCCGTCGCCAGATCCTCATCGCCCAGCCATCGGCGCTCAAGGCGCTGGACAGCCAGAACATCGTCATTAAGCCATCGCCGCGATCGATCCAGTATCTCAAGGGCGCGCAATGGGCCGACCGGCTGCCGATGATCGTACAGGCGCGGCTGGCAGAGACGTTCCAGCGCTCGGGCAGCTTCACCGGCGTTGGCAAGCCAGGCGAGGGGCTGGCGATCGACTATCAGGTGATCGTCGAGATCCGCTCGTTCGAGGTGCGTGTCGACGGCGGCGAACATGCCGAGGTCGAGCTGTTCGTGCGCCTGTTGAACGATCGCAACGGTGAAGTGCGGGCGTCGAAGACGTTTAGCGCCATCGCGCCCGTTTCGGGCAATGGCAACCAGGCCTATGTCGGCGCGCTCGATGCCGCGTTCGGCGATGCGGCAGGGCAAATCGTCCGCTGGACGGACACCGTGATCTGACACAGCCGGAACTGCCGGCACGGCACTCTACAGCGCCAATGGAATTCAGTACGGCATAAAAAAGGCGGGAAATCCCGCCTTTTCGTTTGTTCTCTGTCGCCCGCTTAGTGCAGGCGGCCGCTGGCGTGGGCCAGCATGGTGTAGACCTTGCCGGTATCCGACGTCAGGTAGGTCTGTGCCATGATGTTGTCGCGGTCGTTGCGCGACACGTCCTTGAGCAGCTTTTCGAAATCGTCACAGTAACGATCGACAGCAGCGCGGAACTCCGCCTCCGACTGATATTTGCGGCGGATCTCGTCGAACGTCTGCTGGCCCTTCAGCGTGTAAAGTCGGCGCGTGAAGACGTCGCGCTCGCCGCGCCGGTAGCGGTTCCACAGCTCGATCGAGGCATCGTGATCGATGGCGCGTGCGATATCGACCGAGAGCGAGTTCAGCGATTCCACGACATGAAGCGGCGACCGCGCAGCGGGAGCCGGGCGCGGCGCTTCGGCAGGCGCTGCCGGCTTGGCGTCGTCTTCGCGTGATGCACCGGTCAGGAGGTCACGCACCCAACCGCCCTGCGGCGTGCGGCCGTTGGGGTCGCGCTGGCGCGGCGCTTGGTCTGCGGGACGTTCGAGGTCGAGCGTGCCGCGCAGCGCCGTCTCGCCCGAAGGCGCCTGCGGTGCACGGCGCTGTTCGGGAGCCGGAGCCGGGCGACGTGGCGGTTCGGCGGGGCGTGCGGCAGGCGCTTGCGGCGCCGGACGCAGGTTGCGCTGTTCCGAACTGTCGGCGCTGCGGCCAGATTTCGCAACGATTTCAGAAAGTTCCTTCAGCGCGTTGATCTGCTCTGAAACGGCACGGCGGATAGCCGTGGTTGATTCCTTTGCCTCTTCCGGCATCTCGATGACGCCTTTCTTAAGCTCGGCCCGGGTGAGGTCGAGCTCGCTCTTGATCGAGCCGGCGGTACGCCGCATCTCCTCGGTCGCATCGGCAAAGCGCTTGGTTGCCGAATCGACCACTTCGGAAATCGCGGTACGGATCTTGTCGGCGGATTCCAGCGTCTTGCCTTCGGCATTCTGCAGCGTCTGGCCGACCAGATTCTCGAACGAGCGCATGACCCTTTCGAGATCTTCCGATTTCTTGACAAGACCGACGGCAAGGTCCTCCAGCGACGATTGCCTTTCGAGCGTGTGCTCAAGATTGCTCTGGGCCGAGCTCAACAGGTCCGAGGCACTGGAAAGCAACCGGCTGTGCTCGTCGAACTTGGTGGCGATTGAAGCAACCTCGCGCAAGGTCGACGACGACAGCTCGGTGAGCCGCGTCGTGTTCGAATCGACCAGACGCGCCGAACTGGCGAAGGTCTGCGCGGTCTTTTCCGTGGTCGCCGCGAAGCTTTGCGTGCTCCCGGTCAGGCGTTCGTCGACCTGGCCGAGATTGGTCGCCGCCTGCTCGATCAACTGACCGAGCTGCGAGCTGGAGGTGGTCATGCGGCCGATGAGGTCGGCAACGCTGTCGGCAAGCGTCGAGCGCGCGCCTTCGACGGCCGACAGGGTTTCGGCCGTACGGCTGGCGAGGGCGTCGACGAGGGCGGCGTTTTGAGTGCGCAGCTTCTCGGTCGCACGTTCGGTGACCTCTTCCATGCTCTTTTGCAGCTCGGAGCCGCCCTGGGCGAAGCGCTCGACCAGAGGCCGTGCCGTCTCGTCCAGGATTTTCGATATTTCGGCCGAACGTGCCGCAAGCATCGTATTGAGCTCGCGAGTATTGGCACCGATGGTCTTTGCAGCGTCATTGGTGCTCTGGCCGATATGCTGGCCGACCGCGGTGAAGGTTTCGGCGATCGAGTTGGCGCGCGAGACCAGTTGCGCCTCGGCACCCGAGACTTGTTCGTTGAGCTTTTGGCCCATTGTCTCGGCGGAGTAGGCGAGGCGGTTCTCGACGGTGGCGACCTGCTCCTCGACGCGGGCCGCAGTGGCGGCAGCACTCGATGCCAGGCGTTCGTCGGCACCGGCAAGCAGCTGCTCGATTTCACGGGCATGGACGGCGAGTTCCTGGCCAGTCTGCCTGGCGCGTTCGGCAACCCGCTGCTCGGTGCTGGTGAAGGCACCGACAATGGTGTCGGCATGTTCGCCGATTGCGGTGCTGCTGTCAGCGATACGGGCCACCAGGCGATGATCGGCCTCCTCGAAGATGCGGCCGATCTCGGACGCACGGGCCGAAAGTGCTTCAGAGCCTTCGGCAATGCGCGAAATAAGTTGCTGGTCGGCGGCATCGAAAATGCGACCGAGATCCGACGCACGTGCCGCGAGAGCTTCGGCGGATTCGCCGATGCGCACGCCCAGCCGCTCGTCGGCTGTTTCGAAATTGCGCAGGATGTCGCCGGCACGCGCAGCCAGCGACTGGGCCGTTTCGATGGCGCGAGAGACCAGCCTGTGGTCCGCCGCGTCGAAGGTACCGGCAATCTCACTTGCCCGGGCTGCCAGCTGATCGGCCGTTTCCTGGGCACGCGCGAACAAGGTGTTCGACGTGTCGTCGACGCGGGCAATCAGTGCGCTCGACGTATCCTCGGCGCGGGCGGCGAGGCGACGATCCGCCTCCTCGAAGGTGCGGGCGATGTCCTCCGCCCTGGCGAGCAGGGCGGCCGAGGTCTGCTCGGCGCGCTCGGCGATCTTGCGGTCGGCATCGCTGAATGCCGCGCCCGCCTGCTCATGCAGCGCGCTGGTAACTTCCATGACCTTCTCGCGCAGCGCGCCGGCGACGAAGACCGCGCTTCTTTCAAGCACACTGCGCACGTTGTCGACACCCGTCGACAGCGCCCGCTCCATTGTCCTGGCGCGCTCTTCAATGATGCCTGTCTGCCGGCTGAACGCCTGCTCGATCTTTTCTACGTCCGCAGCGATCGCATCGGAGATGTCGGTGCTCCTGGCGGCGATCTGGTCGATATGGCCGGACAGCGAACGGTCGACATCCTTGCGCGTTTCGGCGAGCCTGGAGAGATCGTCCTGCAATGCGCGGGTCAGCACGTCGCGGCCCTCGCTCAGCTTGCCGACATGACCGGCGACGATCTCGTCGACTTCGCTGCGGCTCATTGCAAGCCTCTCCAGATCGGCTTCCAACGCGCGCCTGAGTATGTCGCGGCCTTCCGCCAGTTTCTCAACCTGGCCGGCAACCAGCCCATCGATGCTCGAGCGGCTTTCGGCCAGCTTGGCGAGATCGTCCTCGAGCGCCTTCGACAGGGTCGAGCGGTCCTGGACGAGCTTCTCTGCGTGGGTTGCGACAAGGCTGTTGACGTTGCCGAGATCGGCTTCCAGCGCACGCGAAAACTGCGCGCGATTATCGGTCAATAGCTGCGACTGATCGGCGATGGCGCCCCTGATCGTGCTGAGATCGGCCTCCAAGGCGCGCTTGAGGATGTCGCGGCCTTCGGCCAGCTTCTCGACCTGGCCGGAAACCAGTCCGTCGATGCTCGAGCGGCTTTCGGCCAGCTTGGCAAGATCGTCTTCCAGCGCGCGCTTGAGGATGTCGCGACCCTCGGCCAGCTTCTCGACCTGGCCTGCGACCAGCCCGTCGATGCTCGACCGGCTCTCTGCCAACCTGGCAAGATCGTCCTCGAGCGCTTTCGACAGGGCCGAACGGTCTTCGGCAAGCTTGTTCATATGTTCGGAGACGACGCCCCGCACGGTCTCGAGATCGGTCTCCAGTGCCCGCGACAGCTGACCACGGTCTTCCGCCAGCTTTTCGGACTGGCTGGCGATGACGCCCTTGACGGTGCTCAGATCGGCTTCGAGCGCACGCTTGAGGATGTCGCGGCCCTCTGCCAGCTTTTCGACCTGGCCGGCAACCATCACATCGATGCTCGAGCGGCTTTCGGCCAACTTGGCGAGATCGTCTTCGAGCGCCTTCGAAAGGGTCGAACGGTCTTCGGCGAGCTTGTTCATGTGATCGGAGACAACGCCCCGCACGGCCTGCAGGTCGCTCTCCAGTGCCCGCGACAACTGGCCACGGTCTTCCGCCAGCTTTTCGGACTGGCCGGCGATGACGCCCTTGATAGCGTTCAGGTCCGATTCCAGCGCGCGCTTGAGGATGTCGCGGCCTTCGGCCAGCTTCTCGACCTGGCCGGCAACCAGCCCGTCGATGCTCGACCGACTTTCGGCCAGCTTGGCAAGATCGTCTTCAAGCGTCTTCGAAAGCAGGCTGCGATCATCGGCGAGCCTGCCCGAATGATCGGCGATCAGGCTCCTGATGTCGGACAGGTCGTTATCGAGTGACTGGGAAAGCCCGCTGCGGTCTTGCGCCAATTTCGCCGAATGGGCCTCGATGAGGCCATTGATGCCGGCAATGTCGGCTTCCAGCGCACTAGCGAGTATGGCGCGGCCCTCGGCGATCTTTTCGACCTGACCGGCGACGAGGCCGTCGATGCTGGCGCGACTCTCTGCCAGTTTGCCGAGGTCGGCCTCGAGCGCGCGCGAAAGGATGCTGCGGCCTTCGGCGAGCTTGCCGACATGCCCGGCAACCATTTCATCAATTATCGTACGGGCTTGCACGAGTTTTCCAGAGTCTTCGTTCAAGGCCTGGGCAAGCCTGTTGCGACCCTCTTCAAGGCTTTCGAGATGGCTGCCCAGCGAAGCGTCGATCGCTGCGCGCGATTCATTGACCTTGCGCAGATCCTCTTCAAGGGCGCGCGAGATCAGGCCGCGGCCTTCGGCTAGCTTCTGCACCTGGTTAGCCACCGCTGCGTCGATTTCGGCGCGACCTTCGGCGAACTTCGCCAGATCGGCCTGCATTGCCGCCGCCATCCGGTCGCGGCTTTCGGAAAGCTTGCGGCTGTGGTTCTCGACGGCTTCCTCGATGCCGGCGCGAGCATCGGCAAGCCGCTCGATGTCCGTATCGAACGAACGCGATACGACATGGCGCGCCGCTTCCATGCGCCCGGCGAAATCGCCGGCGCGGGCTTCAAGCATGGTCGAGGTCGATGAAATGATATCGGCCATGTCGGCGCCGATCTGGGTCTTGCCCTGATCGATCATCGCCGACAGCGTCTCCTTGCTATCCTGGAAGGTGTGGGCGATTTCGCGCGCGCGCTCGACCAGCGTCTCGTTGATCTGGCGTGCGCGAGCCTCCAGCGCGGCGTTGAGCTTCTGCGTGCCGGTGTCGAGCGCCTCGGCGCGGGTCTGGAACTCGCTGATCAGCGCCTGGCCACGTTCAGCAAGCGTCCGCTCGATGCCGTTGAGACTGGCTTCGAATTCCGAATTGAGTGTGCGAGCGGCACCGCCGAGCAGCGACACCATGCCGCTCGTGCGGTCGTCGAGCAGGTCGGTCAGTGACCGCGTCAGGCCGTCGGTGGTGTCCGTCAGCTTGGCGATCCGGGTGTCGAGCAGGCTGGCGAAGGCCTCGCCCGACGTCGACAGCCGATCGGTGATCGATTCGAGCCGGCCTTCCACCGAATCGAAGATCGACATCGAGCTTCCGTTGATCCTGTCGATCAGCGTGTCGCCGGATTCGTTGATCGTCATCGACAGCTTGGTCGAGGCGTTGAGAATGCTGTCGCGAATGATATCGCTGGCGGCGTTGATCTCGTCTTTCAGTGTCTCGTGGGCGCCGGTGATCGAGGCGCGCACGCGCTCGGCATGGGTGACGACCGCTTCGCGCTCGCTGCCCAGCCCGTCGACCAGCGAGCGGATGCGGGACTCGTTCTCTGAATAGGAGCGCTCGATCTGGTTCACCTCGCTGTGGACCAGCGTTTCGAGCTCGACGGCACGCGCAAGCGTGCGTTCGATGCCTTCGCCCATGGCTGCCACCTCGCGGCGAACCGCTTGGCCGATCATCATGACGCGATCCTGGGCAAGATTTTCCGGCTCGGCCAGACGGAAGGCCACCTCGGTCATCGACTGCGCGGCAAGGCGCATCTCCTGAGCGCGGCGAATCATCACTGCGAATGCCCAGAACAGGATGACGGGCACTATTGCCGCGACCGCCAGGCCGATCAGCTCCGGACGGGCGAAAAACTGATCGAAGGTGCGGATGTTCCAGATGCCAGGTCCGAACAACAGGTTCGCAAGGCCGCCAGCGCCGGCGATCCAGGCCAGCGAAACGAGAGCCACGACCCAGTAGATCGTGTTCGAGGCGCGCCGATTGAGGGTGTGCAGGAGCGTCTTATAGTCTTTTTGACGATCGTCGTTGGCCGGCGAGAAAGCTGCCGGCTGGGAGCCATTGCGCGTTGCGACAGGACGCAACTCAGCCGGCTTGGCCTTTGGCGCGGGATTTGCGATCTGGCTTTGATTGGCGGCAGGTGCCGCGTTCTGGGTCTGGTCCGGGGCAGGCGCTTCGTTCTGGCTGCGACCTTCGCGCGCCAGTTCGTCGGCGGCTTGCGATATTTGTGCTTCGAGATCTTCCATGGATGCAGCCATGTCGAAGTCGCCGCCGGCATCGCCGCTCAGATCGATATCAAGTGCCTTTTCAAGTTCCCTGGCTACGTCGCTGTCGAGCGTTCTTGTCGTCGTTGGTTTCTTCGCCATGCCTTCGCTACCCTGTACAAGCTGCCGCGGGACTTATGGTTGTGCTTATTGATTCTGCCTAGCGTGTCCCGCGCAGGAGGCTGAAAATGGACCTGTCGTATCGTAATGACACAGCCGGGTAAAGAAAACATGCATTCCGCCCGATACGTAAAACTTTAAATATAAGGTTAACACAGCCGTGATTCCGGCGCCGTTATCGCGACATTTTTCCGGGCCAATCATTAACCCGTTGTCCACCGGATACGCCTAGTTTTTGCGGCGGTCGAAGAACGGAGTCTCAAAGTGATACGTGGCGAAAACGGCATTGCCTTCTCGATGCCCGGCGGCGACGTGTCGGGGACAGCCGGGGCGCGGCCGATCGACCTGGCGCATCTTGCGCGCCAGACGATGGGCGATCGGAGCCTCGAGCAGGAGGTGCTGGCTCTGTTCGTGCAGCAGGCGCTGTCGGTGCGCGACAAGATCGTCGATGCGGATGTCAGGCAGCGGCTGCTATTGGCACACGGGCTCAAAGGCTCGGCGCGCGGGGTCGGCGCCTTCGCCATTGCCGATTGCGCCAGCGCGATCGAATGCCGGCCCGAAGACGCCAGCACGCTGAAGCGGCTTGGCTCGCTGATCGAAGAAGTGCGCGACTTCGTCGCCGCCATCAGCCGATAGCGCTTATTCCCAAAACGCCACACAGCGGCGCTTTGGCGCCGCAGTTGACTTGTCCGGCAGAGTGATTATGTCGGCTCAGACTCCCTTCAGGTGACAAATGACCAAACTGACCTTCATCGCCCATGACGGCACGCATTTTGACGTGGATGCCGAAAACGGCTCGACCGTCATGGAAAATGCGATCCGCAATGCGGTGCCGGGAATAGAAGCGGAATGCGGCGGCGCCTGCGCCTGCGCGACCTGCCATGTTTATGTCGACGAAGCCTGGACGGCGGAGGTCGGCGAGCCGGAAGCCATGGAAGAGGACATGCTGGATTTCGCCTACGAGGTCCAGCCGAACTCGCGGCTGTCATGCCAGATCAAGGTGCGCGACGCCCTCGACGGGCTGGTCGTGCGCGTGCCGGCCCGCCAGGGCTGAAACCGATTTTTGCCGCTGCCGCTTGGCAGCGGGCGAATGGTCATGCAGTGTCGCGCGTTTTCCCATAAAGGCGCATGCTTCATGACGGCTATCAACAAGACAGACGTACTCATTGTCGGGGCAGGGCCCGTCGGCCTGTTTGCGGTGTTCGAGCTCGGCCTCTTCGACATGAAGTGCCATCTGATCGACATACTCGACCGGCCCGGCGGGCAGTGTGCCGAACTCTACCCGGAAAAGCCGATCTACGACATTCCGGGCTGGCCCTCGATCTCGGCACAAGGTCTGGTCGACAAGCTGCTTGAGCAGATCGCGCCGTTCAAGCCCGAATTCACCTATAACCGCATGGTTTCGGGCCTGGAAAGGCTGGACGACGGCAGCTTCCGCGTCACCACCGACGAAAACGAGGTGTTCGAAGCCAAAATTGTGGTGATCGCCGCCGGCGGCGGCTCTTTCCAGCCGAAGCGGCCGCCGATCCCAGGCATCGAACCTTATGAAGGCAAGAGCGTGTTCTACTCGGTGCGCCGGATGGAGGACTTTCGCGGCCATGACCTCGTCATCGTCGGCGGCGGCGATTCGGCGCTCGACTGGACGCTGAACCTGCAGCCGGTGGCCAAGAGCGTGACACTGGTGCACCGGCGGCCCGAATTCCGTGCAGCACCCGACAGCGTCAACAAGATGTATGCCATGCAGGAGATGAAGCAACTGGAATTCCAGGTCGGACAGGTGACTGGCCTGGCCGGCGCCGACGGCCGGCTCGCCTCCGCCACCATCAAGGGGCCGGAGGGCGATATCGAAGTGCCGTGTACGCGGATGCTGCCGTTCTTCGGCCTGACGATGAAGCTCGGCCCAGTCGCCGAATGGGGCCTCAACCTCCACGAGAACCTGATCCCGGTCGACACCGAAAAATTCCAGACGTCGGTGCCCGGCATCTTCGCCGTCGGCGACATCAACTGGTACCCCGGCAAGCTGAAGCTGATCCTGTCGGGCTTCCACGAGGTCGCCTTGATGGCGCAAGCGGCCAAGCGCATCGTCAGCCCCGGCGAGCGCATCGTTTTTCAGTATACGACCTCGTCAACCAGTCTGCAGAAGAAGCTCGGCGTGGTCGACTGAACCTCGCCATATTTTTGTCGGGCCGGTCTACTCCGCCAGGGCTGGAGCCACAGCTTCGGCATGGCCGCGAAGCGTTTTCTCCGGCATCAGCCAGAGCGTGATGAGCGACAACAGCAAGATCGCGGCCGCGGCAAGAAAGATCATCACGAACGGCATGGCCGAGGCGATATGGCTGGCCGGCTGCGTGCCTTCGCTGGCCAGCGGCAGGCCGTAACCAAGGGCGACGGCACCAAGCATGGCGACGCCGAGCGCACTGCCCAGCGAGCGGAGGAAGGTGAGAACGCCGGTCGCCACGCCAAGGTGCATGCGATCGACGGCGTTCTGGACCGAGACGGTGGCAACCGGAAAGGTCGTGCCTGTGCCCAGGCCTACGCAGGTCGTCAACACCTCGACGAGTAACAGTGAGGCATGCCCGGCGACCAGGCTGAGCACGCCGAGGCACAGGATCGAGAAAACAGTTCCGATCATGGCAATGCGCTTATAGTGGAAAAAGCGCGGGATCATTCGCGCGCTGAATGTCGCACCGGCCACCGTGCCGAGCATCAGCCCAAGCAACGCGGTGCCCGATTGACTGACCGACAGGCCGACGACCGATTGCAGGTAGACCGGCAGATAGACCGACAAGCCGACATTGGCGGCCTGCAGCAGGAACATCGACAATGTGCCGGCGAGAACGATCGGATTGCCGAGCACTTCGAGCGAGATCAGCGGTTCGGCCGCGCGCATGAGCCGCAGCGCGAACGCGCTCCAGAACACCGCCGAGCAGGCGAGCAGTCCAAGGATTTCAGGCGACAGCCACGGATACTCGCTGCCGCCCCAGTTCAAGGCAAGCAGCAGCAGCGAGGTGGCCGCGACCAGAAGCAGCGCGCCGAGGCCGTCGATGCGGTGATGTTTTGCGGCGATCGGCAGCTTCTTGAGCGGGTTGTTGATGATCGCCATGGCCAGCAGGCCGAGCGGAATGTTGATCCAGAAGATCAGCGACCATTGCAGATGTTCGGCGAAGGTGCCGCCGAGCAGCGGCCCGGCGATGCTGGCGACGGCCCATGTGCCCGAGATCCAGGCGGCGTAGCGGGCCCGCTCGCGCGGCGGCACGAGGTCGCCGATCACGGTCTGCGTCAGGGCGAACAGACCGCCGCCGCCGGCGCCCTGGATCGCCCGGCCGACAACCAGGACCAGCATGTTGGGGGCCGTGGCGCTGACCAGCGAGCCGGCGAGAAAGATCAGGATTGCAGCATAGACGGTCGGCCGGCGACCATAAATATCGGAGATCTTGCCGTAGAGCGGCGCCACGGCGGTCGCGGTCAGAAGATAGCCGGTCACGATCCATGGCAGATATTCGGCATGCCCGAGCAGACGTGCCATCGTCGGCATCGCCGGCGCGACGATGGTCTGGTCGAGCGCCGCCAGCAGCATCGACAAAAGCACGCCGCCGATGATGGCGTTTTTCTCGGTTTCGGTCAGCGGCGCGCTGGTTTCCACCATCGTTTGCTTGTCGACAGCCTGGTCCATATCCGTTCATCCATTATGCCTGCGTGCCCGTCCGCGACGGGCTGGGAAGCATCTAGTACGCCGATTGGCGTTGCCGGAGGCTGATCCCTGCGAACCTGGCATATGTCGTTCGCTATAGGCCGATTTCGACAGCGGCTCGAAAGTTTTCCGAAGCTGGCACTATGTTTCGGCAAAATTGGCTTTGCCCGACGACGCGGAGTTCAGCCGGGAGAGAGCCGGCCGTTCTCAATGCGCTCGATGCGATAGTGCAAAAGCCGCAGGATGCGGCTTTGGAAATTGGCGCTTTCGACACGATCGAAGCGCATCTGGTCCTGGTCGTGTTTGGCAAGCATGGCCGCAGTGATTTTTGCGGCCTTGGTCTTTGCCAGTTCGCAGGTCTTTTCCGGGTAGCTCGCCTTCAAGGCGTCTTCTAGTTCGCGGCCGTGGTTCTTCGCAATCTCGACGTGGCGTTCCTCATGGCGCTTGATGTCGGCGGACAACGTATCCCAGAACAGCCTGACGCCGGCATCGGCTTTGCGCGGGCGGCGCCACTCAGGAAGGATGACCTTGACCTTGACGGTGACGACAGCGTCGGCAATCCAGCACGAGCCCGGCTTTTGCGCATAGCTGACGCGGGTGGTGAACGCCATCTGGGTAGCTCCCGGATGCCGCGACCCGGTGCTTTTCACCTGAGGCCCGAGTTTCGACAGCTGGGTCTCGATGTCGTCGAGCGTCCTGCCGCCGATCGGGAAATAACTATATGTCTTGACGAGCGTTGCAGCGCCGGCCGGGAATGCGGTCAGGGCGAGCACCAGGGCGCAAAGGAGGGATCGTTTCATCGTGTTGCCTCTTTGCCCACCTTGCTTTACCGCCGTCCTCGGCGCAACGGAATTGATCCCCCGCCACGCCGCGGGATCGAACATGGTTGATGGGCAATGATGACAGGGCGATGGCAGTTGGCGCACGGACGCCATCTCGACCTTGGCGGCAAGGCCGTGGTCGTCGGCATCCTCAACATCACGCCGGACAGTTTTTCCGACGGCGGCCTGTTCGATGCGCCGGAAAAAGCAGTGGCCCAGGCGCGCCGCATGGTCGAGGAGGGGGCCTCTGTCATCGACATCGGCGGAGAATCGACACGTCCCGGGGCGTCTGCGGTCTCCGCAAAGGAGGAACAAACCCGCATACTGCCCGTCATCGAGGCGCTGGTGAAGGCCGGCGGAACGCTGATCTCGGTCGATACCTATCGCGAGGATACGGCCCGGCTTGCCGTCCAAGCCGGCGCGCATATCGTCAATGACGTCTGGGGCCTGCAGCGCGAACCGGGCATTGCCCGCGTCGCGGCCGAAACCGGCGCTGGCCTTGTCGTCATGCACACGGGACGGGACCGGCAGAAACTGCCCGACGTGATTGCCGATCAGCTCTTCTTCCTCAGGAAGTCGCTGGAAATCGCGCGGCGGAGCGGTGTTGCCGACGATCATATCGTGCTCGATCCGGGCTTCGGCTTTGCCAAGGAGACGGCAGCGGAAAATCTTGACCTGATGGCACGGTTTTCCGAACTTCATGCGCTGGGTTTTCCACTGATGGCCGGCACATCGCGAAAGCGCTTTATCGGCACCGTCACCGGCCGCGACGCAGCCGCAAGAGGCGCCGGGACCGCGGCCACCAGCGTCATCCTGAGGCTCAAAGGCGCGCATCTCTTTCGCGTCCACGATGTCGCAATCAACGTGGATGCGCTGGCCATCGCCGATGCTATGCTGGCACGTGAGATCGGGGAAAGCTGAGCCATGTATGTCATCCGCATGAAGAACTGCGCCTTCTTTGCCCGGCACGGTGTGCTGGACGAAGAAGAGACGCTCGGCCAGCGCTTTTATGTCGATGCGGCACTCATGGTGGATCCCGGGCGGGCGCTGGTCGAGGATTCCATCGAGGACACCGTCAATTACGGCATCGCCTTTGCGGTCATCGAGAAGATCATTACCGGCGAACGGCGCTTTCTGATCGAAGCGCTGGCGCTCGAAGTGGCGAGGGCGCTGACGGCGCGGTTTCCGCAGATCAAAAAGGCCGAGATCACCGTGCGCAAGCCGAACGCCCCGGTGCCGGGTGTGCTCGATCATGTCGAGGTGACCGTTGTCTGGCCAGAATAGTAACAACAACACCGTCTATCTCAGCCTTGGCGGCAATCTCGGTGATCCGGCGAAGTCAATGGCTGCGGCACTGGGCATTCTGGATGCCAACGAGAGAACGCGCGTCGTTGCCGTTTCGTCGCTCTACCGCACGCCGCCCTGGGGCAAGCTCGATCAGCCGGATTTCCTCAACGCGGCGGCCGAAATCTCGACCGCGCTCGCGCCACGGGCTTTGCTCGACCTTTGCCTCGACGCCGAGCGAAAACTGAAGCGGGTGCGCGAGGAGCGCTGGGGTCCACGCCTGATCGATATCGACATTCTGGTGTTCGGCGACCGCATCATCCACGAGACCGGACTGGAGGTGCCGCATCCGCGCATGCTGGAGCGCGCCTTCGTGCTGGCGCCGCTGGCAGAAATTGCGCCGGAGCTTGTGGTCGACGGCAAGAGCGTATCGGAGCGGCTGGCCGCCGTCGACACATCGGGCATTGAACGGCTGGCGTCAGGCCGGGATTGGTGGAAAACCTGATGCTGTCGCCATCGGTGCCTGAAATCAGCCGGAGAACCCACCTCCGTCGAGGAACATTTGTTCGTCCGGTGTCGTCTCGCGGCCAAGCATCCTGTTTCGATGCGGAAAGCGGCCGAAGCGCTGGATGATGTCGCGATGCTCGATCGCATATTTCAGATAGATCGGGGCTTTGGCGGCGGTAAGCTCTACCGATTTGAGCTGATCGGCGAGGTCCTCCGAATGCTCATAGGGCAGATAGAGAAAAACGCGGAGCTCTTCGTCGAGTGCCAGGTCATGGCCGGCAGCGATCGCTTTCCCGGCGAAATGCCGCGCCAGCGGGTCCGTGGCGTACATGTGGCCGGTGGCGCGAAAGCAGTTTCGCGGAAACTGGTCGAGCAGGATCATCAGTGCCAGCGACCCTTCGGCGTGTTCGGACCAGCCGTCGCATTCGCGGCGGGCGGCGGCAAAGTGCAGATCGAGAAACCGGGTGCGGAAGTCGGCATCAAAGGCGTCGTTCTTCTCGAACCACGCGTCCTCCCCGGCGTCGCGCCAGAATCTGGTGATGGAGACAGCGCGGTCGTCCAGTTCGTTCATCATTCGCGTCTTTCCAACATTTAATCGGCCGGTTCGGATTTCTGCAGCACGCCGGCGGTCTCCTCGTTGAGCGCCTGGCCCACGCGCCGTGGCGTGCTGAGCGGCGTCGGGATGGGGGTGCCGATATTGCCTTTGAGGAAGCGCCGCCCGGCGCGGATGCCTTCTGCCTGTTGAAGTTCGAAACGGGCAGCATCGCGGCGGCGGACGTCCTCGACTACCTCGGCGACCTCTTCCGGATCGACGCCGAGAGCTTCCAGTGTCGAGCCGCCGAAGACAAGCGCCGATTCGAACGTCTCGCGGAGCTGATAGTCGACGCCGGCACGAATGAGCTGCAATGCCGTGCCGCGGTCGAAAGCCCGCGCCAGCACCGTCAGCAACGGAAACTCCGCCTTGATGAGCTCGGCGATGCGCACGGCGGCATCGGGCTTGTCAACGCAGATCAGCACGGCGCGTGCGCGCCCGGCTCCCGCGGCACGCAGGATGTCCAGCCGCGTGCCGTCGCCGTAATAGACCTTGAAGCCGAAATCGGCCGCCGCCTGGATCATCTCGACCTCATTGTCGATGATCGACACATCAATCCCGCGCAACAAAAGCGGCTGGCTGGCGATCTGGCCGAACCGGCCAAAGCCGATGATCAGCACGCTGCCGGTCAGGCCTTCGGCGACATCGACGCCTTCAAGCGACTGCTCGTCGCGTGGCGTCAGATACCGCAATGCTATGATCGCTAAGGGCGTCAGCACCATGGAAATGATGACGATGGCGGTCAGCATCGCATTGGCCTGGCTATCGATGATACCGACAGCCGCCGCTGCGGAATAGAGGACGAAGGCGAATTCGCCGCCTTGCGCCATGAAGACCGCGCGCTCGAGCGCTTCCCGGTGGCCGGTTTTGAGAATGCGGGCGACGATATAGATGCCGATCGCCTTCATCATCATGTAGGCGACGACATAGATGGCAATGAGCTGCCAGTTGACGACGACCACATGCAGGTCGAGCGACATGCCGACGGCGAGGAAGAACAGTCCGAGCAGAATGCCACGGAACGGTTCGATGTCCGCCTCCAGCTGATGGCGGAAGGTCGATTCCGACAAAAGCACGCCGGCCAGGAAGGCGCCCATCGCCATCGACAGGCCGGAAAGCTGCATGGCGAGCGCCGACCCGAGCACGACCAGAAGGGCGGCTGCGGTCATCACCTCACGGGCGCGCGCGTCCGCCAGGATACGGAAGAACGGATTGAGCAGATAGCGTCCTGCAAGCACCAGCCCGACGATCGCGGCAAGGCCGATGCCGACCTCCGTCAACCGATCCGACAGGCTCATGTCGGCGCCGCCCGGCGCGAGGAAGGCGATCAGCGCCAGCAGCGGCACGATGGCCAAGTCTTCCAAAAGCAGGACCGAGACGATGCGCTGGCCCTTGGGCGTGGCCAGGTCGCCGCGTTCTTCCAGCAATTGCATGACGATTGCCGTCGAGGTGAGTACGAAACCGGCGCCGGCGACGAAGGATTGCGCGATCGGGAAACCTCCCGCCAGGCCGACGCCGGTCAGCAGGACCGCGCAGACGCCGACCTGCAGCGCGCCAAGCCCGAAGATCTCGCGGCGCATGCCCCATAGCCGTGACGGCTGCATCTCCAGCCCGATAATGAACAGGAACATGACGACGCCGAGTTCGGCGACATGAAGAATGGCTTCCGATTCGGAAAAAATGCGCAGCCCGAACGGACCGATCACGACGCCGGCCGTCAAATAGCCGAGGATGGAGCCAAGTCCGATACGCCTGAAGATCGGCACCGCAACGACGCCGGCGGCAAGCAGCGCCACCACCTGGATCAGATCGCCGTTCGATGCCTCTGCCGCCATGCCTGCCGTTCCGCTCTCTTGCAACAAGCGGCCAAGATAGGGGCTTCGGGGCGGATCGAACAGTGCGAATCCGGCGCGTTGTGAAGGCGATATTGCAGGCGCACTGAACAGGATAATGGGCTCCCGCGCGTTGCTTGTTCCAGCAATCCGGCGCTAAGGACGCCCGGCTTCGGCCAGTGAAGGGCGAGCGACGATCAAGTCGCGGCCCTTTCAGGCGGTGACAACCAAGTATCAGGGCGGCACGACAGCAGCCGAGGCCTGCAAGGCCTATGACGAGGTGATTGCCGCGATCAAAGGCTGAGCACTTATTTGCAAATCAAAAGAGGGCGGCGCCGTTTGGCCGCCGCCCTTCTCACGCTGAAAGCTCAGTTCGGAGTTATGGAGCCGACCTCGACTGCATCGATCCGCTTCAGCTTCATGCCGATGACCGGGACCAGCTGCTGGTCGACGCGCACGGCAACGGTCACTGTCATCGAATTGTCGTCGGGGACAAGCGCCTGCATCACGCCGCGCAACTGATTGCGATTGATGGTGAAAACCACCTTGTGCGCATCGACGACATTGCCGCCGATAATGTCGAGGCCGGAGCCGGCGGCCCCGCCCATAAAGCTACCCTTGTAGCCCTGCCGGCCCTTGTGTTCGATCGTTGCCGACATCTGCTGGGTGAACATGCCTACCCGACAGCCGCCGTCGAGCGACATGCCGACCTTGCCGTCAGGCGTCGAGCCGATGAAGCTGCAGGTGAATTTCGTGCCCTTGTATTTGCCGGCAACGATTTCCCCGGGGCCGACCCATTTGCCTTCGACCGACCGAAAGAACTGCTTGTCCGGTTCCGCCGCCGAGGTCTTTCCGGCAATGCCGACGGTTGCGACAAGCGCGAGCGCCACGGGCAGCCCGCTGGACAGAATAACGCTTTTCATCGACGACACCCGGCAACAAAGAGACTGGTTTGGACGCTTCCGACCATGGACAAGATTGGTTAATGCTTTGTCACCCCAAGGCAATAGTCACGTTCCGGAAGCGGATGTTTCTTTTTCTTTCTTTGCTGCAAAGGAGGTCAGCGCGGAGAGGAAATCGCCCAATCCGGGCCGCCTGACCGCGTAAAAGGGCAGGGGCCTTGCGGTTTCCATCGCTGCAATGCCGATGCGCGCAGTCATCATGCCGTTGACGACGCCTTCGCCGAGCTTGGCCGAGAGCCGGGCGGCAAGGCCGTGGCCGACGATCTGCTGGACGAAACTGTCGCCGACGGCGATCGACCCGGTGACCGCGAGATGGGCCAGAACGCTGCGCGCCAGGCGAAAAAAGCCAAGCGTGCCGGGGCGGCCGCCATAAAGTTCCGACAGCCGGCGAATCAACCGGCCGGCTTCGAACACGACATAAGCGACGTCGACCAGCGCGCGGGGGCTGACCGCGGTCACCAGGGAGACGCGCTTCGCCGCTTCGAGGATCATCACCCTGGCGCGGGCATCGAGCGGGCCGAGTATCTCGGTCTCGGCCAGGCGCACCAGATTGCCGCCGTCAATGATCTCGCCGCGCAATTCGGCCAGCGAGCGCCTGCCGGCCGCGGTTTCAGGCTTGGCCGAGACAAAGACCGACAACTCGTCGACCACGGCGCGGGCGGCCTTCGGATCGTCACGGGCAATTGCATCGAGCGCCCGCTTCTGCAACTTTTCGACCTCGGCAAGGCGGGCAATCGCCATGAATTCGCGCACGAGGATGATCAGAAGCGCCAGGATGGCGATCGCGGCCATAGCGGCAGCCAGCCAGCCCAGCCACTCGGCGCGCTCGAACAGGTCGCGAATCAGCTGGTCGGTCCAGAGGCCGACGGCGAGCGAAACCAGAACGCCCAGCGCGCCGAAGAACAGGCTGCCAAGCAGCGAACGTTTTCGCGGCGCAATCGCCGGCGGCGGTTCGGCGGCGACGATATCAGGCTCGTCGAAGACGTCGATCTCCGCCGGTGTGACCACGGCAAGATCCGCCGTCACGGTACGCGGCTTTCGCGCCGGCGCGGCCCCGGACGCAGTATGGTGAGCCGTCGAATCTTCCTTCTGCTGGGGCTCCGGCTCGATGCGAAAGGCCGCCGGTCTGCGGGGCGCACTCATGCGAGATGATCTCCGATCAGGAACTGCAGCGCGCGATCGAGCCTGATATGCGGCAGCGACAGCGTGACGCCCTCGGCGGTGCGCTCGAGTTTCGGCGGGCGAAAGCGCACGAAGCGGATCGCGGGGTCGTCATCGTTCTGCCGGCGGGTCGATTCGGAAACATCGAACACCGCATCAACTTTCTCCGGCAAGTCACCGGGAAATATGGCTGTTTCTGTCTTTCCGTCAAAGGTTTCGCCATCGATTTTTTCGCCGCGCAACGGCATGCCGATAATGACCGGCAAAGTCTCGCGGCCCTGCTTGACCGTGCCTTCCCGGGTCGCGCGCATGGCAGCCATAGCGACGACGTTGACGTCGGCGCCGGTGAAATTCGCCCGCGCCACGGCTCGGTCGGCTAGCCGCCGCACGATCGCCTGCAGCCGGTCGTGGCTTTCGTGGTGCAGATGGTCGGCCTTGGTCGCGGCCACCAATATACGGTCGATACGCCTCGAAAACAGGTCGGTCAGGAAATTGCCCCGGCCGGGCCGGAAACAGGACAGGATTTCGGTGACCGCGCGCTCTAGATCGGCCATCGCACCGGGGCCGGCATTCAATGCCTGCAATGCGTCGATCAGCACGATCTGGCGGTCGAGACGCGTGATGTGTTCGCGAAAAAACGGTTTGACGACATGCGTCTTGTAAGCCTCGTAGCGCCGCTCCATCATAGCCTGCAGCGATCCCGAGCGGGCGCGCCGGCCGCCCAGATTCGGCAGCGGCGCGAAGGTGAGAGCGGGCGAGCCTTCAAGATCGCCGGGCATCAGGAAGCGGCCGGGCGGCAAGGTCGAAAGCGCCCGCTCGTCGAGTTTACAGGCCTTGAGATAGGCCGCGAAGCTCTCAGCGAGACGGCGCGCCGTCATCTCGTCGGCCTCGGCGTTGGGGTCGACCGGATCGGAGAGCGCCCGCCATTCCCGCGAAAGGTCGACACGCACCGCCAACACGGCCATCTCGAAGGCCTCACGCGAAAAATCGGCGTAGGACTTGCCGAGCAGCGGCAGGTCGAGCAGCCATTCGCCGGGATAATCGACGATGTCGACCGACAATTTGCCGGCGGAAAACATGCGGCTCCAGCCAGAGGCCGATTCGTATTCGATGGTGAGCCTCAGTTCGGAAATCGCACGCGTCGAATCCGGCCAGACGCGATCGTCGACAAGAGCTGCGATGTGATCCTCGTACTGGAAGCGTGGGACCGCGTCGTCCGGCTGCTCTTCGAGAAAAGCCCTGGCGATGCGCCCCGATTTTTGTGCCTCAAACAGCGGCAAGCGTCCGCCATGGACGAGATTGTGCACAAGGGCCGAGATGAACACCGTCTTGCCGGCGCGGGACAGCCCGGTCACGCCAAGACGCAGTGACGGAGCGAAAAGCCCGGCAGCGCGGCCTGACAACGTATCCAAGGCAATCTTCGCCTCGTCGGTAAAAGTCGTCAGCGCTGATGGCAAATCTGTTCTCGCGGGCCGGTCAGGATCCGATATAGGCTTTGATGCGCGGCTTTGAAATGGCCTCAGATATCGGCAGGTGTCAGGAAGGCTTCGAGATAGCCGGTGCCTGGCGCAGCCTCGGCAAGTCTGCCGTTGAACCGGACCACCGCAAGTGCGGAGGTCGGGAAGCCGTGGTTCAGCATGGCCCGCGCGGTCTCGTCGCCGTCGCCCGAGAGCGCCATGGCGAGATCCTCAATCATCGGATTGTGGCCGATGACGAGCAAGGCATCCAGCCCGCCATTCTGCCGGATGGCAGTGAGGTACGCGGCGGCATCGTCGCTGTAGAGGGTGTCACAGAACAGCACCCGGCCCGTGTCCGTGTGGCCAGCCAGGCTTTCCAGCGTCTGGCGGGCGCGCTTGGCGCTTGAGCAAAGGGTGAGGGCCGGTGCGTATTTGCGGGAACGCATCAGGACGCCCATCGCTTCGGCATCGGCGAAGCCGGATGGATCGAGCGGGCGGTCGAAGTCAGCCACGCCAGGCAGCGCCCAGCCGGCCTTCGCATGCCTCAGCAGGTACAGTCTGGTCACCGGATCCCCGTTGTGCCGGGCACCGAACCCGTCAGCACGCCGCAGGATTTGCCATCAGAAGAGCTCCGTGCGCAATGGCAAGCGCCCCTCAAGCATAGCGAATCATGTACGGATTCGGTCGTATTCTTCGCAAAAAGGGCATCGCCGATGCCGTTTTGTCCGAGACTAACAATTGCGTGAAACTGTCGTCGATTGACCTTGTGCAGCTTTCGGTCCGCGAATATATAGGCGCCAAATTTGGGGTTTGTTGGGTGAGTCGAATGAACGACATCGTTACCGCCGATTACGTACCCTCCGAAGACGAGCCGTTCATGAACGAGCGGCAGAAATCCTACTTTCGCATGAAGCTCGTCACCTGGAAGAACGACATCTTGCGCGAAGCGCGCGAAACTCTCGAAATCCTGCAGCAGGAAAACGCCAACCACCCCGACCTCGCCGATCGCGCCTCCTCAGAAACCGACCGCGCCATCGAACTTCGCGCCCGCGATCGCCAGCGAAAACTCATCTCCAAGATCGATTCGGCCCTCCAGCGCCTTGACGAAGGCACTTACGGTTATTGCGAGGAGACGGGCGAGCCGATCGCGCTGAAGCGGCTCGACGCGCGCCCGATCGCCACCTTGTCGATCGAGGCACAGGAGCGCCATGAGCGGCGCGAGAAGGTCTACCGCGACGACTGAGTCGCCGGGAAAAACAGCGGCATCGGTAAAGCGTTCACAATGGCCGGTTTTCCGGCCATTTTCATTGGCCGTTCGCTATCGGCCTATCTTTTCTGATTGGACAACTCGCCGAGGAGCTTCGTCATCTCGTCGTCGAGAGAGGGTGATGCCTTCGCCACCGGCTTGCTCGGCGTTTGGCTGAAGCGTGGCTCGTCGAGGGAAACCTCCAGCTCCTTCATCAGCGCATCGTCAATCGACTCGTGCTGTGCCGGCGGCTCGTATCTTGCCGGGGAGTCCTGTCTTGCCGGCGGCTGCGCATGCCGCGAGGCACTGGCGTTGACGGATCCATAACTTGGCAACGGCGTGACGTTCGATGCCGGTTTCGGCGCCGGCGCCGGCATTGTTGCCGGCATCGTCGCCGTCTGGCGGGCTCGGACAGGGGTCGCGGTTACGCTTGCCGGCTGCGGTGGCGCTTGCCTCACCGGCGCGGCTGGGGTCGAAGCAGACCTTGCTGCCGGCTGGTGGCCGTTGTCTCCGGTCAATGCCGGGCGCCGCAACGCCGAGAGCCTGATGTCGCGCTCGACGACGACGTCGGTCGGACCACCGATCAAGAGCAGGTGCTCGATATCGTCACGGCGCACCAGCACCAGCCGCCGGTGACTGTCGACCGCTGTGGCATCCATGACAGCCAGCCGCGTCTTGCGGTTCCTGCCGCCGGCGACGAATGTCCCGAACGTCAGGCTGCGGATCAGCCTGATGATAAGAAGAATGATGAGCAGAAGGACAAGTACTGCAAACGTCCATAGGATTGCTGCGGCATAACCAGGACCCGCCACGCCATCCAGCCATTGCAGCATTGGTTCCCCCAAAATCAGCTTTCGAAGAGAAGCGACACTAGACTGTTGCGGCAGGCCACCGCAAGTTGCCTTTCACGCTTCGTGAACAGCTTGAAACGCCGGGAGCCGAACGGCGTCATTTTTAGCGGACATCTGCAGCCGGGCCTTTTCCCAACCCTGAGAATATGATTCAACCGACACCGGAATTCACCAGCAGGGGGCACATGGCCAAGGAAGCGCGCGGCGATTTCTATCCGGTACCTATCGTCGACCAGAACACGCGACCGGGAGCGGTCACCCGGCTCATCGTCTTCATCGTCGTCCTGACTGGGGCAGCGATCGTCTTCGGCCTTTTCCGCGAGCGCCTTGGCGATCCATTCCTGCTTGGCATGCTTGGCGTGCTGGCGATGATCGGCGTCGGCTTTCTATTCGCCACTGCGATCGGCTTCGTGCACATCACGCCGCGCTCGACAAGCGACGAACTGTCGAAAGCTTTCGTCGATTCGATGTCGCAAGGTCTCCTGGTCACCGACACCAAAGGCCGTATCATCTACGCCAACCGGACCTATGCCGATATGACGGGTGCCGAGTCGGCCGCCGACCTCAAGACCGTCGAAGGTTTGCTTTCAGACGTTCCCGAGGCCTCGGTGACCATATACCGGCTGGCGTCAGGCCTGCGGGACGGCCAGCCGGGCGACGGCGAGTTTCGGCTCGCGCAGTCCATTCGGCCAGGCGCCGAACCGGGCGCGCGCTGGTACCGCGTTCGGGCCCGCGCCTTCAGCGTTCCCGGCCAGCGGCTGCCCATGCTTGCCTGGCAGCTTGCCGATATCTCGCGGGAACGGGCCGAGCAGGAGCGGTTCTTTCTCGACCTCCAAAAGGCGATCGATCACCTCGACCATGCGCCGGCCGGTTTCTTTTCGGCCGACCAGGAAGGCCGCGTCACCTATATCAACGCGACTCTTGCGGAGTGGCTGGGCATCGACCTGGCCAGCTTCACTCCCGGCGCCATCACGCTGCCGGAGATCGTCGCCGGGGACGGCATGGCGCTGGTCCGTTCGGTCAAGGCCGACGCTGGTACCACGCGCAATGCCGTTATCGACCTCGATCTGACGACGATGACCGGCGAGGCGCTGCCGGTGCGCTTCATGCATCGTGTCTCGGCCAGCCGAGAGGGTCTCAACGGCCCGACTCGCACCATCGTGCTCAACCGGACGCAAGGCGAGGACGCTTCGGCCGACCTCCGCGCATCGGAAATACGCTTCACGCGGTTCTTCAACTCGACGCCGATGGCGATAGCCGGCGTCGACCATGCCGGCCGCATCCTGCGCACCAATGCGCCATTCCTGTCGCTGTTTTCCTCGGTCGTCGACCGCGACGCGGTCGATCGGCGTGTGCGGCTGGATACGGTGATCCACGAGCGCGACCGGCCGGCTTTCGCCGCGGCCTTTGAAAAGGCACGCCAGCAACAGGCTGACATCGAGCCGATCGATACGGTGCTGCCCGGCAATGAGGAGCGCCACATACGCTTCTACGTCAACGCGGTCGCAGACGGTACCGGTGGCGAGGGCGCCGAGGAATCGGCCATCGTCTATGCCGTGGAGACTACTGAGCAAAAGGCCCTCGAGGGCCAGATGGCGCAGAGCCAGAAGATGCAGGCGGTCGGCCAACTCGCCGGCGGCATCGCGCATGATTTCAACAATGTGCTGACCGCCATCATCATGGCCTCGGACCTGCTGTTGACCAACCACCGGCCGTCCGATCCGTCATTCCCGGACATCATGAACATCAAGCAGAATGCCAACCGGGCGGCCTCGCTGGTGCGGCAGTTGCTGGCCTTCTCGCGCAAGCAGACGCTGCGGCCGGAGGTGCTCAACCTGACCGACGTGCTCGCCGATCTCAGAATGCTGCTTGCCCGGCTGGTCGGCAACGATATCAAGCTCAAGATCGACCATGGCCGCGACCTGTGGCCGGTCAGGGTCGATATCGGGCAGTTCGAGCAAGTGGTGGTCAATCTGGTGGTCAATGCGCGCGATGCGATGCCGGCCGGCGGCGACCTCACGGTGCGCACCCGCAACGTCAGCGCCGGAGAGTGCAAGACCTTTTCCTACCGCGAACTTACTCCGGCCGACTATGTGCTGGTCGAGGTCGAGGACAGCGGCAGCGGCATCGCGCCTGATGTGCTGAAAAAGATCTTCGAGCCCTTCTTCACGACAAAGGAGGTTGGCAAGGGAACCGGACTCGGCCTGTCCATGGTCTATGGCATCATCAAGCAGACAGGCGGCTTCATCTTCTGCGATTCCGAAGTCGGCAAGGGATCCGTGTTCCGCATCTTCCTGCCGCGGCACATTGCGGAGGCAAGGAAGGCGGGCGAGGCTGGAGAAGTGCCGGCCGCCCCTGCCAAGATCACCGACTCAGCCAAGGATCTGTCGGGCTCGGCCACGGTGCTGCTGGTTGAAGACGAGGACGCCGTGCGCATGGGCGGCATGCGGGCGCTGAAATCGCGCGGCTACACCGTCCACGAGGCGTCGTCGGGCGTCGAGGCGCTTGAAGTCTACGAAGCGCTCGGCGGCAAGGTCGACGTCGTGGTGTCGGACGTGGTGATGCCGGAAATGGATGGCCCGACGCTGCTTGGCGAATTGCGCAAACGGCAGCCCGACATCAAGTTTATCTTCGTGTCCGGCTATGCCGAAGACGCGTTCGCCAAGAACTTGCCGGCCGACGCGCATTTCGGCTTCTTGCCGAAGCCGTTTTCGCTCAAGCAATTGGCCACGATCGTAAAGGACATACTGGAATCCTGACCCTTCCAACGCTCCGCTTGCGCAATGTCGTGAGACTGCCATGATTACAGGCGAAACGGGCGACGGGTTTTGGAAAGCATGCCGTGACGCCACACAACGAGGCTAGCAAAGGCGACTACGCAAGCACGGTGCTGCTGCCGGGCGACCCGCAGCGCGCTGAATGGATGGCGGAGACCTTTCTGGAAGCGCCGCGCTGCGTCAACCGCCGCCGCGGCGCGCTCGGCTTTACCGGGTTGTTTCGCGGCAAGCCTGTCAGCGTCCAGTCCACCGGCATCGGCGTCCCGTCATTCCTGGTCTACGTGCACGAGCTGCTGGATTTCTACGGTGCGAAAACGTTGATCCGCACCGGCACCTGCGGTGGCCTGACCGCCGAGATGGCGCTGCGCAGCCTGGTGATCGCACAATCGGTGCGCGGCGAAAATGCGGAGAGCGGCCAGGTTTTTGGGCTCTATCGTGCCGATGCCGGCCCCGATCCTGCATTGTTGGCCCAGGCGTTGGCCCGCGCTGCGGAACTCGGCATCGACCATCGGGCCGGACTGACGATCTGCAGCGATATTTTTTATCATCCGCTGGGGCGCGAACGCTTTGCCGAAGCACAGGCACAGGGGGCGCTCGCCGTGGATATGGAAACCAGCGCACTCTACCGCATTGCGGCCGATTTCGGCGCCCGGGCGCTGTCCATCCTGACCGTCGTCGACAATGTGGCAACCGGCGAGCAGACCGACTATTCCGAACGCCAGGGCCTTTTCACCGATATGACCCGGCTGGCGCTCGACATGGCAGCGGAGAGCTAGGCGGCTTCTACTTCGGAGTACGGAACCTCGCCAGGTTCCTTTTCAACGCTTCGTGCAGGTCGAGGCGGTAAAGGCGCCGTCTGGCTGCTTCATGATGATGTCGAAGGACGGGGTGGTTCCGCTTTCCAGCGTCGCTTGCGTAAGCGAGATCGAGTTGCCACCGCTGGTGTAGCCGCCCAGCGGACCCAGCCAGGTAATCACCCCGTCTGCATCCATCTGGTAGTTATAACTCTGCGGCGCGGTGCCGAAGCTAACCGGACCGCTATAGACGTTTCCCTTGATGGTGATGTCGCCGAGGCTGAGGAACATGCCTAGCAGATAGACTTCGCAATGATAGGAGCCGTCCGGCAGCTTGCCGTCGCTGAAGCCGGCGCGCGCTACGGTTGTCGTCGCCAGCAGAAGCATGGTGATGAAAATGCAAGACGTTCGGAAGGCCATGGCGTCGCTCGTTTAGGGTTCGAACTTGCCCCATTTCGCTGCGGCGCTGCAATCCTCGCCAGCGCTCATGTGATGCTGCTCAAAATTCGGGCATTGGCCTGTATATGAGTAAAACTTAGGCTGGTACGCGTGATCTTTTCTCATTTCAAACCTGGCAGGCGAAGTTCATCTCCTGCGGCCAATACATTAACCGACTGACAGGGCTGGGAAATCTCAAACCCTCCGATCTTTCGCCGGTGATTGGCACAGCCGTTGCATGGTCTGTTCCGATGCAGTTAACCAGCTTGGGAGTTTAAAAGTATGAGGGGCAGTTTCTCGACAATAACAAAAATGTTTTCGGCCGGCGTGGTCGCCGCCGGCCTGCTGATGAGCGTTCCCGCCAAGGCGGCCGACGACACCATCAAGGTCGGCATCCTCCATTCGCTGTCGGGAACCATGGCGATCTCGGAGACGACGCTGAAGGACGCCATGCTGATGCTCATCGAAGAGCAGAATGCCAAGGGTGGCCTACTCGGCAAGAAGCTCGAGGCGGTGGTCGTCGATCCGGCTTCCAACTGGCCGCTGTTCGCCGAAAAGGCGCGCGAGCTGATCTCGAAGGACAAGGTCGCGGCGGTGTTCGGCTGCTGGACCTCGGTGTCGCGCAAATCGGTGCTGCCCGTGTTCAGCGAACTCGACAACATCCTTTTCTATCCCGTCCAGTATGAGGGCGAGGAGAGCGAACGCAACGTGTTCTACACCGGTGCGGCGCCGAACCAGCAAGCCATTCCCGCGGTCGACTATCTGATGAGCGAGGACGGCGGTTCGGTGAAGCGCTGGGTTCTCGAAGGCACCGACTACGTCTACCCGCGCACCACCAACAAAATCCTCGAGGCCTATCTGAAGGCCAAGGGCGTCGCTGCGGAAGACATCATGGTCAACTACACGCCGTTCGGCTTCTCCGACTGGCAGACCGAAGTTTCGGCGATCAAGAAGTTCGGCTCGGCCGGCAAGAAGACCGCCGTGGTCTCGACCGTCAATGGCGACGCCAACGTGCCGTTCTACAAGGAGCTCGGCAACCAGGGCATCAAGGCCGAGGACATCCCGGTCATGGCCTTCTCGGTCGGCGAGGAAGAGCTTGCCGGTCTCGACACTGCGCCGCTGGTCGGCCATCTCGCCGCCTGGAACTATTTCGAGAGCGTCGACACGCCCGAGAACGCGAAGTTCATCGCCGACTGGCACAAATTCATCAAGAACGACAAGCGCACCACCAACGACCCGATGGAAGCCCACTATATCGGCTTCAACATGTGGGTGAAGGCGGTCGAGAAGGCCGGCACCACCGATCCGGACAAGGTCATCGACGCCATGGTCGGCGTCTCGGTGCCGAACCTGACCGGCGGTTATTCGACCATGATGCCGAACCATCACATCACCAAGCCGGTGCTGATCGGCGAAATCCAGGCCGACGGCCAGTTCGAAACCGTTTCGCAGACGCCCGGCCTGGTGATGGGCGACGAGTGGTCCGACTATCTGCCTGACTCCAAGGACCTGATCTCCGATTGGCGCGCGCCTCTGTCCTGCGGCAACTTCAACGTTGCCACCGGCAAATGCGGCGGCAAGGGAACCAACTGATCCTCCCGGTCTGTCCTCCCAGACCCGCAAGCCTCCGGGCAGGCTCCTCCTCCAGCCTGCCCGGAGGCAACATTCAATCTTCAAGAGCCACCAGAAACCAATGATCCTGATCCGCGCGATTGGCCTGATGCTGCTCCTTCTCCTGGGGACGCTGCTGCCGTCGAACGCCAGCGAAGCAGATCTGCGCGTCGTCATCGCCAAATTCGCCACCGCCGCCAATTTTCCGGCGATAGAAGCCGTGGTGCGGGAGCTTGCGGCTTCCGGCGATCCGGCCGTAGAACGGCCGCTTGCCGCGCTTGCGGAGGGCAGCCTTTACGTGCGCAAGGCCGATTCACTGGTTTTTGTCGGCAAGGAGAGCGGCGACGGCATCGAGCTGCTCGATGCGCTTACCGGCGAAGGATCGGGCGAAGCTGCAAAGGCCGACATCACCAAGATCAAGGTCAACAACACGCTGCGCCGCGTCATTCGCGATGCGTTGGGCACGCTGACGCTCGGCTCCAAGGACCCGGCCGTGCGCATTGCCGCCGCCGACACAATGTTCAAGACGCCGGACGCGGCAAACATCGAGCCGCTCGACACCGCGATCGCCAATGAGAGCGTGGCAAGCGTCAAGGCGCTGCTAGAACAGGCCCGCGCCGCGTCGATTCTCGTTTCCGACAGGCCGGAGGCCGACAAACTGGGCGCGATCGCGCTCATCAGTGCGCGCGGCGACCGCGAAGCGGTGTCGCTGCTCACGTCGGTAGAGGCCAGTTCCGAAGGTGCGGTGAAGGACGCGGCGACCGCGGCGATTGCCGACATCAACTCGACGCTGGCGCTGTGGGATGCCGGCCAGAACATCTGGTACGGCATATCGCTCGGATCGGTGCTGCTGCTGGCGGCGATTGGCCTTGCCATCACCTTCGGCGTCATGGGCGTCATCAACATGGCGCATGGCGAGATGGTCATGCTCGGCGCCTACACGACCTTCGTCGTGCAGGAGGTTATTCGCAATTCCTTTCCCGGCCTGTTCGACTGGTCGCTGGTCATCGCCCTGCCGCTGGCCTTCCTGGTGGCGGCGCTCGTCGGCCTTGTCATCGAGCGCGGGCTGATCCGCTATCTCTACGGTCGGCCGCTGGAAACCCTGCTGGCGACATGGGGTGTGTCGCTGATCCTGCAGCAGGCCGTACGCACCATCTTCGGGCCGACCAACCAGGAGGTCGGCAACCCGTCCTGGATGTCCGGCTCGTTCAATATCGGCCAGCTTGCCGTGACCTGGAACCGGCTCTGGATCCTGGTATTCGCGCTCGGCGTGTTCGCGGTGCTGCTCTACGTGATGAAACGCACGCCTTGGGGGCTGCAGATGCGTGCCGTCACCGCCAATCGCCGCATGGCTGCCTCGATGGGCATCAGGACGCCGTGGGTGGACGCCCTGACGTTTGCACTCGGCTCCGGCATTGCCGGCATCGCCGGTGTCGCGCTCAGCCAGATCGACAACGTCTCGCCCAATCTCGGCCGCGGCTACATCATCGACAGCTTCATGGTCGTCGTTTTCGGCGGTGTCGGCAATCTCTGGGGCACGCTGGTCGGCGCTTTCTCGCTCGGCATCGTCAACAAGTTCCTCGAGCCTTATGCCGGAGCAGTGCTCGGCAAGATTGTCGTCCTGGTGCTGATCATCCTGTTCATCCAGAAACGCCCGCGCGGTCTGTTCGCGCTAAAGGGCAGGTCGGTGGAAGCATGATCACGGGACGCTTCTTTGCCGCCGGCGCCGACCGCCGTGTCGCCATCACCATCTTCATCCTGCTGGTGGTTGCAATCGTCGTGCCGCTGCTCAATCTTGCGGTCTCGCCGACAAGTGCGTTTTACGTGCCGTCCTATATCGTCGCGCTCACCGGCAAATACCTCTGCTATGCACTGCTCGCCTTGGCGCTCGATCTCGTCTGGGGCTATTGCGGCATCCTCTCGCTCGGCCACGGCGCCTTCTTCGCACTCGGCGGCTATGCGATGGGCATGTATCTGATGCGCCAGATCGGCTCGCGCGGCGTGTACGGCAATCCGCTGCTGCCGGATTTCATGGTGTTCCTTAACTACAAGGAATTGCCATGGTTCTGGCATGGCTTCGACCACTTCTGGTTTGCCGCGGTCATGGTGCTTGCGGTGCCCGGCCTGCTCGCCTTCGTCTTCGGCTGGTTTGCCTTCCGCAGCCGCGTCACCGGCGTCTATCTGTCGATCATCACCCAGGCGATGACCTATGCGCTGCTGCTTGCCTTTTTCCGCAACGACATGGGTTTCGGCGGCAATAACGGCCTGACCGATTTCAAGGACATTTTAGGCTTCAACGTGCAGGCCGACATGACACGCTCGGCGCTGTTCGCGGCCAGCGCCGTCATGCTGGCGCTCGCCGTCTTCGTCACCTGGGCAATCGTCGGTTCCAAATATGGCAAGCTTTTAATGGCGGTGCGCGACGCCGAAAGCCGTACGCGCTTCCTCGGCTGGCGGGCGGAGAACGTCAAACTGTTCGCGTTCACCGTGTCGGCGGTGATGGCCGGCATCGCCGGTGCGCTTTACGTGCCGCAGGTCGGCATCATCAACCCTGGCGAATTCGAGCCGTCCAATTCGATCGAGGTGGTGGTGTGGGCGGCCGTCGGCGGGCGCGGCACCATCGTCGGGCCGATCATCGGCGCGCTTCTGGTCAATGCCGGTAAATCCTGGTTCACCGGCGTGCTGCCTGAATTCTGGCTGTTTGCGCTGGGCGGACTGTTTGTCGCCGTCACGCTGTTCCTGCCCAAGGGCATCATCGGCATGTGGGATTCCTGGCGCGGCAACGCCAAGGCGCTGCGGGCGGCCTCGGTTGTCGAGGAAGCCGGCATCGATCCCGATGCGCCGGTGCCGTCGAAAACCGACCGCTCGGCGGCGAGAAGGCCGGGCGACTGGTCGGCCTCCGGCGCCGAACCGCAGCCGGCGGAGTGATGGCCTGATGTCGAAGAGCAACACCATCCTCTATCTCGACGGCGTGTCAGTTTCCTTCGACGGGTTTCGCGCCATCAACAACCTTTCACTGGTGCTCGACAAGGGCGAGATGCGGGCGATCATCGGCCCCAACGGCGCCGGAAAGACGACGATGATGGACATCGTCACCGGCAAGACGCGGCCCGACGCGGGTGAAGTTTTCTTCAACGGTGAGGTCGACCTGACCAAACACGACGAGGCCGAAATCGCCATGATGGGCATCGGCCGTAAATTCCAGAAGCCGACCGTCTTCGAAAGCCACACGATCGAGGACAATCTGATGCTGGCGCTGAAAGGCCCGCGCTCGATCTTCCCGGCACTGTTCCATCGTCGCTCGGCCGCGGACGTGCGGCAGATCGACGACATCCTCGGCATCATCCGGCTTGGCGACAAGCGTGACGAACTCGCCGCCAATCTGAGCCACGGCCAAAAGCAATGGCTCGAGATCGGCATGCTTCTGGCGCAGGATCCGAAGCTGCTGCTGGTCGACGAACCGGTTGCCGGCATGACCGACGCCGAGACCGAGGAAACCGCGCGGCTGCTCCGGGATATCGCGCGCGACCATTCTGTCATCGTCGTCGAGCACGACATGCATTTCGTGCGCGAGCTCGGCGTCAAGGTTACCTGCCTGCACGAAGGCTCGGTGCTTTCCGAGGGCAGCCTCGACTTCGTTTCGGCCGACGAGCGCGTCGTCGAAGTCTATCTGGGGAGATGAACATGGCCTGGCGCGTTCCGTTCCATCATTTCGACCTTTCGTTCTTCACGCGTTGGAGAAAGCGCTGACCATGCTCGAAGTCTCCAATGCCACGCTGCACTACGGCGCTGCCCAGGCGCTGCGCGGCGTCTCGCTGAAGGCCGGCGCCGGCAAGATCACCTGCGTTCTCGGCCGCAACGGCGTCGGCAAGACCAGTTTGATGAGATCGATCGTCGGCCATCACCGGCTGACGAGCGGAAGCGTTGCCTTCGAGGGGAAGGCGCTCGACCGGAGCGCGGCGTATGATCGCGCCCGGTCGGGCATCGCATTCGTGCCGCAGGGCAGGGAGATATTTCCGCTGCTTACGGTGCGGGAAAACCTCGAATCGGGTTTTGCGCCGTTGAAGCGCGCCGATCGCAACATTCCCAGTCACGTCTTCGAATTGTTTCCGGTGCTGAAGCAGATGCTCGCGCGCCGCGGCGGCGATCTTTCCGGCGGCCAGCAGCAGCAGCTTGCCATCGGCAGGGCGCTGGTGATGCGGCCGAAGCTGCTGGTGCTCGACGAGCCGACCGAAGGCATCCAGCCGTCGATCATCAAGGACATCGGCCGCGCCATCCGCTATCTGCGCGACCAGGCCGGTATCGCCGTGCTTCTGGTCGAACAATATCTCGACTTCTGCCGGGAATTGGCCGATGAGGTCAACATCATGGACCGCGGTCAGATCGTCCATACCGGCCCAGCCGAGGATCTCGACCGGGCGGACGTCCGCAAATTCCTGACTGTCTGAATTCCTATTGATTCCGTTACTTTGCAACTCTGGCGCGCTGCAGATTGCGTGCTAGATTTTGCTTGGCCTTGGTGAGTCGGCCGCTTTCCGTAGCAGTTTCAACTTGGCAGATCAGGGGAAGGCGCGGCCCGCGTCGGCACGCTTGCGCGCAAGCCCTTCCAGCGATCTGTTGTCGTCCAACATTTCGGGTGCTTGGGAGCCAGGGCCAGTCAATGGAGCGCTATGTCGAGGACTACCAGAAACGACGGCTCACGGAGCGCGTCGATATCCTGACAGCCATCAACATTCTGAAATCGCAGGGGTATGACCACGACGAACTCATCGCGGAGATCACCAAGGTCTTCTATATCGATCTCGATGCTTTCAACGAGATCGTCAGGGTTGATCGGCGTCCGGACGAACGCGCCGCATAGCCGGTAATTGAGGACCCGGCCAGGCAGATCACCGACAGCGGGGGCGTCAGCCTGCGACCCGCTTCATCAGCGCGATGGCGCCGAATGGAGCGCGGACCTTGCCCTCGGTGATGAAGTAGACGAACACGTCGCGTGGCTTGACCGGCACGTCGGTTGAAGGAGCGACACGCGGCAGGTCGGCCGGCACCTTGCCTTCCGCCCAGGTTTTTGCGCGCGCCGCCCATTCATCGAGCGCCTTTGGCGTGTAGCAATCGGGATTGTCGTCGCTGCCGGTCTGCAGCCGGGCATAGATGAAATCGCCGGTGACGTCGGCAATCCCCGGATATTTGGCGTGGTCGGCATAGACGATGGCGGCCTTGTGCTTTCGCGCCAAGGCGGCGAACTCCGGCACGACGAAGCTGTCGTTGCGCACCTCGACGGCGTGGCGCAGCGCAACGCCGTCCTGCTTTTCCGGCAACAGCTTGAGGAAGGCCTCGAAATCGTCCGGGTCGAATTTCTTGGTCGGCGCGAACTGCCACAAGATCGGCCCGAGCTTGTCGCCAAGTGCCGCGACGCCCGACCCGAGGAAGCGCATGATCGATTCCCCGGCCTCGCCGAGCACGCGGCGGTTGGTGACGAAGCGGTTGCCCTTCAGCGAATAGACGAAACCATCCGGCGCCTCGTTGGCCCATTTGACGAAGGTCGGCTCCTTGAAGCTCGAATAATAGGTGCCGTTGACCTCGACAGTGGGCACCTGCCGGCTGGCATAATGCAGTTGCTTGGCCTTCGACAATTTGTCCGGGTAGAAGGACGTGTCCCACGGCTCGAAGGTCCAGCCGCCCATGCCGGCGCGGATTGTTCCTGATTGAGTCATGGTCGTCCTCCCGGTTTGCAGAAAAGGATCACGCGATGGCGGTCGTCTCGACGGCTTTCGCCATGTCGACGACCGTCCATCCTGGCCGATATGGATTGGGCCGGCGACCCGTTTCGCGAAAGCCGTAGGCCTTATACAACGAAACGTTCCGTTCCATTCTGGCATTGGTGTAGAGTCGGATTTCAGGCAAGCTCCACAGGCGCGTCTGTTGCTCGGCCCAGTCGAGCAGCCCGATGCCGAAACCCTTGCCCTGAAAGGCGGGCGCAACGGCGACGCTGAAGATCATTGTATGGTCCGCATGTCGTTCGAGAACGATCAACCCGGCCGGCTGTCCGTCCTGCTCCGAAAGCCAGACCTCGCCGCGTTCTATGCGCGGCGCATAGTCCTCGGTGACGGGGATCGGCGGCGCTCCGAACAGGGCAGTGTAGGGCGCGTAGGCGTCGGTGGTGAGCGAGATCACCATGGGGAGATCATCGGCCCGAGCGGCTCTCATGATCAAAACTGGCCCGCGCCGGCAGCGGCCGCAATCACCTTGTCCATACCGGCCGCTATCGCGGCGACGGCATTGCGACTGGCGTCGCCCAAGCCGTGGCGCTCAGCGAGCCAGTGCGCGTCATTGTAGGAGAGCCAGACCTTGCCTTGCTCGTCCTCCCAAGCCAGTGCCTTGACCGGCAGATCGATGCCGGCAAGCTGCCGGTCCTGCATCAGCGGCGTGCCGCCTTTCGGGTTGCCAAAAATCAGAAGCTGGGTCGGACGCAGGGAAGCTTCGACAATGCGCGCACCGGCGGCGTGGTCAATGCGGGCGAAGACCAGCAATCCTGCACGTTCCACAGTCCCGACCAGGCGATCGATCGTTTCGGCCACGCCGAAGCGGCTTTGGACCGTGATGAGACCGTTCTTTGCCATCACTCCGCCGCTTCGCGCTTGCCTCCGGGGCGCCGCTCCAGCAAGTCCCTCAGGAACTGCCCGGTATAGCTGCGTTTTTCGCGGACGATGTCCTCCGGCGTGCCGGACGCTACCAGCTCGCCGCCGCCGTCGCCACCTTCGGGGCCAAGATCGAGCACCCAGTCAGCGGTCTTGATCACCTCTAGATTGTGCTCGATGACGACGACCGTGTTGCCCTGGTCGACCAGCTCGTGCAGCACTTCAAGCAGCTTGGCGACGTCGTGGAAATGCAGGCCGGTGGTTGGCTCATCGAGAATGTAGAGCGTCTTGCCGGTCGCCTTGCGTGATAGTTCCTTGGCGAGCTTGATGCGCTGCGCCTCGCCGCCCGACAAAGTCGTTGCCTGCTGGCCAACATGGATGTAGCCGAGGCCGACCCGTTTCAGCGTCTCCAGCTTGTCGCGCACGCCGGGCACGGCGGCGAAGAAATCGACGCCTTCTTCGACCGTCATGTCGAGAACGTCGGCGATCGATTTGCCCTTGAACAGGACGTCGAGCGTCTCGCGGTTGTAGCGCTTGCCGTGGCAGACGTCGCAGGTGACATAGACGTCGGGCAGGAAATGCATCTCGATCTTGATGACGCCGTCGCCCTGGCAAGCCTCGCAGCGGCCGCCCTTGACGTTGAACGAGAAGCGGCCCGGCTGGTAGCCGCGCGCCTTGGCCTCCGGCAGGCCGGCGAACCAGTCGCGGATCGGCGTGAAGGCGCCGGTATAGGTGGCGGGGTTGGAGCGCGGGGTGCGCCCGATCGGCGACTGGTCGATATCGATGACCTTGTCGAGGAATTCGAGCCCCTCGATGCGGTCGTGCTCGGCCGGATGCTCGCGCGAGCCCATGATGCGGCGCGACGCCGCCTTGAACAAGGTCTCGATCAGGAAGGTCGACTTGCCGCCGCCGGATACGCCGGTGACGGCGGTAAAGGTGCCGAGCGGGATTTCGGCGGTGACGTTCTTCAGATTGTTGCCGCGCGCGCCGACGACCTTCAGCCGGCGGTTCTTCTTGGCCTCACGCCGCACTGCCGGCGTCGCCACTTCGAGCTCGCCCGACAGATATTTACCGGTGATCGAAGCGGGCGTCGCCATGATCTGCTGCGGCGTGCCCTGGGCGATGATGTGGCCGCCATGGATGCCGGCCGCCGGGCCGATATCGACGACGTAGTCGGCATGCAGGATGGCGTCCTCGTCATGCTCGACGACGATGACCGTGTTGCCGATGTCGCGCAGATGCTTCAGCGTGTCGAGCAGGCGGGCGTTGTCGCGCTGGTGCAGACCGATCGACGGCTCGTCCAGCACGTAAAGTACGCCGGTCAGGCCGGAGCCGATCTGCGAGGCAAGACGGATGCGCTGGCTCTCACCGCCCGACAACGTGCCGGAGTTGCGCGACAGCGTCAGATAGTCGAGACCGACATCGTTGAGGAAGCGCAGCCGCTCGCGGATTTCCTTGAGCACGCGCACCGCGATCTCGTTCTGCTTGTCGTTGAGCGATGCAGGCAGGTCGGTGAACCACTGGTCGGCCTTGCGGATCGACAGCTCGGTGACCTCGCCAATGTGCTTGCCGGCGATCTTGACCGCGAGCGCCTCGGGCTTCAGCCGATAGCCGCGGCAGGCCGGGCAGGGCGTGGCCGACATGAAGCGCTCGATCTCCTCGCGCATCCAGGCGGATTCGGTTTCCTTCCAGCGGCGCTCGAGATTGGGGATGACGCCCTCGAAGGTTTTCGTCGTTTTGTAGGAGCGCAGACCGTCATCATAATGGAAGGTGATTTCGCGCTCGCCGGTGCCGTGCAGGACGGCTTGCTTTGCCTCCTCGCTCAAATCCTTGAACTTGTCGCCGAGCTTGAAGCCATAGGCAACGCCCAGCGCTTCCAGCGTCTGCGCATAGTAGGGCGAGCTCGACTTCGCCCAAGGGCTGACGGCGCCGGCGCGCAGCGAGACATTCTCGTCGGGCACGACTAGGCTGGCATCAATGGCGCGTTGGCTGCCGAGCCCGTCGCAGGTCGGGCAGGCGCCGAACGGATTGTTGAAGGAGAACAGCCTGGGCTCGATCTCGGGAATGGTGAAGCCGGACACCGGGCAGGCGAACTTTTCCGAGAACAGCATGCGTTCATGCGTCTCGTTCTTCGATTTGTTGACCGAATCCTCGCCGGTCTGGCTGGCGTCGAGCGGCTTGTCGGCAAATTCCGCCACCGCCAGCCCGTCGGCCAGCTTCAGCGCGGTCTCGATGGAATCGGCGAGCCGCGTCGCCAGATCGCCGCGCACGACGATGCGGTCGACGACAACGTCGATGTCGTGCTTGTACTTCTTGTCCAGCGCCGGCACGTCGGCGATCTCGTAGAAGACGCCGTCGACCTTGACGCGCTGAAAACCCTTCTTCTGCAGCTCCAGCAGTTCCTTGCGGTACTCGCCTTTGCGGCCGCGCACCATCGGCGCCAGAATGAACAGCCGGGTGCCTTCCTCGACCGCAAGCACCCGGTCGACCATCTGCGAAACCGTCTGGCTCTCGATCGGCAGGCCGGTGGCCGGTGAATAGGGTACACCGACGCGGGCGAACAAAAGCCGCATATAATCGTAGATCTCGGTGACGGTGCCGACCGTCGAACGTGGGTTCTTCGAGGTGGTCTTCTGCTCGATGGAGATGGCCGGCGACAGGCCGTCGATCTGGTCGACGTCAGGCTTCTGCATCATTTCGAGGAATTGCCGTGCATAGGCCGAAAGGCTCTCGACGTAGCGGCGCTGGCCCTCGGCGTAGATGGTGTCGAAGGCAAGCGACGACTTGCCCGACCCCGACAGGCCGGTCATGACGATCAGGCTGTCACGCGGCAGGTCGAGATCGACATTCTTCAGATTGTGTTCGCGTGCCCCGCGAATGGAGAGATATTTATGGTCGGCCATCGCCGGTCGCCGCCTCAGAATCTGGAATTCGTGGGATGGGCGGGTTTTCCCGACCATCCCCTATGTAGGTAATTTCGCCGCCTTTTCGAGAGACGCCACAACTCTCGACCAAAGCGTTTAACCGCCTTTCGCGCGAACGGGCAAGCGGAAAGAACAAAGGCCGAACACGCTCCTGACAAAAGCTGCCCGCGCAGCCGGCTTCACAAAGCGTCTCGCGATCACATTTTTCGGCAACCCGGCTATTCAAGGTTGACGTCCCCGCGTCATGGGGGCAGAATCCAATTGTCAACGAAGCCGGCCGTCTTTCGATGGCCTCGCGGCCTGGGGCTAGCCTGCGAGACGCCGCGGGTTATGCGATGAGCGCTTCGACGACAGTCGCAACGAACAGAAGGAGAGCAGAGGCATGACTCCACCGGATTGTTCCTTGAGGCTCCACGTGTCGCTGGAGCCGCGGCAGGTATAAGTAGCCAGGTCAGGCGTTTAGCGCTACCTGCCCACGTTGACCTGCCGATCCCCACAACAATCAGAGACTGCTAGTCGGATCGTCGGCTGAACGCCGCGAAGCATCCGAAATAAAAAGCCGGCAGTACACTCCCGGCAATTTGGATTTCAGATCCAAGAAAGCCCCGTCAGTTGCAAAGCAATGGCGGGGCTGTTCGTTTGAAGCGCAATATTTGTGGTTCACACCAGGCGAACTTAGCGGCTGGAGGGCCTGATCCCGCCGGTAGCGACATCAATGGTGATGCTACCGGAAATCCGAACGTCGGTATCGCCAATCTTGAAGGTGCCGTTGCCGCTGCCTAGAGCCATATCGTCAGGCTCAGGCCGCGGCGCTGGCTCGGCGATGCGATAATCGCTGGTCACACCGGGCAGAGCGCGCTTTTGCGAAGACGTCGAATTATCTTGGGCAAGTGCCATACCCACCAGCATGTTCGTGCCGGCAACGGTAGCGATGGCAAGGCATAACAGGCTGGATGAGCGGCTGGCGGTCATCGCCGGACTATAGTGCCGCGATAGCGGCAAGACCAGACCGATGGCGCTGAAATTGCGGGCGCTCAATCGCCTCAGTTCCGTCCGCCGGCCCGGCTCGTTCATGCGGCCTGCTTGCGAGTGTCGAAAACATGGTCGACGAGGCCCCAATCCTTGGCCTCCTGCGCGGTCATGAAAAAGTCGCGGTCGAGCGTGCGTTCCACTTCTTCGTAGGTGCGGCCGCAATGGCGGGCGTAAAGATCGGTCATGCGCCGCTTGGTGCGAAGGATGCCCTCGGCATGGCGCTGGATATCGGAGGCTTGGCCCTGGAAACCGCCGAGAGGCTGATGCAGCACGATGCTGGTGTTGGGTAGCGCGATGCGCCGCCCCGGTGTGCCGGCCATCAAAAGGAACGAGGCCATCGAGGCGGCGAAGCCCATACAAACCGTGGAGACCGGGCAGCTGATATACTGCATCGTATCGTAGATGGCGAAACCGCTGGTCACTACGCCGCCCGGCGAGTTGATGTAGAGCGAGACCTCCTTGTCGGGATTGTCGGATTCCAACGACAGAAGCTGGGCGCAGACCAGCGCCGAGGTGCCGTCATCGATCGGGCCGTTGATGAAGACGATGCGCTCGCGCAGCAGCCGCGAAAATATGTCGAAGGCACGTTCGCCGCGGCTCGACTGCTCGATCACCATCGGCACCAGATTGGCAAGGCCGCTCATCGGTTGTCTCCGTTGACTGTTGTCGTTCAGGCCGCGCGCAGGAAGAGGCGCGGGGTGTTTGCGGCGATCTGCTTGTGCCTGGGAGTGTGCGCGTCAAAGGAAAGCCGGCAACCGGCGCCTGCCATCGCGATCTCCGGCACTGCTGCCCGAGCAAAACCATCATGGACGATGCGCAGATGCGTGCCGCCGGAAACGGTACGGTCGAGCGTAAAGGTGACGATGCTGTCCACTGGGCTGTCGTTCATTGCGCTGTCCAGGGGGCTGCCGGGCGGCACCTGCGTATCGCCGGGCGCCGGGCGCTCCCGCCAGGAATAGCGCAGCAGCCGTCCGGGATCCGCGTCGAGGATTTCGCACTCGATCGGCGCATTCGGCGCTTTAAAGGCAAAGCGGTTGCCGATTTCGGGCTTGATGTCGTTCGGCATCATCCAGGCCGCGAGCAGGTCCGGCACCGTCAGTGCCCGCCACACCTTTTCCGGCGGTTCGGGCAGCTCGCACTCGAACTCGATCTTGTCTGCGGCCATTTCGGCGCGTTCTTTGCCTCGGCTGGTCATTGGTCCATGTCCTTCAAAACCGTCTTGAGCCTTTCGATGCGCTCTGGCCAGAACGCACGGTAGCGTTCGATCCAGCCGAGCAGTGGCGCAAGCCCCTTCGGATCGACGCGGTAATAGGCGTTGCGACCGGCCCGGCGCTCGACCACGAGGCCGGCGCCGCGCAGCACTGCGAGATGTTGCGATACCGCCGGCTGCGATACCGGTATGCCAGTGCGCAGTTCCGACACCGTCATCTCGCCGTCGGCGAGCCGCTCATAGACGGCGCGACGCGTTGGATCCGCTAGTGCCCGAAAAATGTCTGCTTCGATCATGCCGAAAGCATAAGTCAATACTTATCGGTTTGGCAAGCCGTGTTCTTTAAGACAGGCGGTGTTTTTTAAGACAGGCGAGGTTTTACAAACTCGCTGGAAGCCAGCGTCTCACCATGTCGGGGGATCCGTTGAACGTCGCCTCGAAAACTGGTGACGCGAGCACAGCATGAATATGAAGCAATTCGGAGCCGACGTTTCGGAAGCCATGTTGCCTGTGCGCGGCGACAACAAGCGACTGTCCGGCAGTCAAGACGAGATGCTCTTCGTCGATCCACATCTCGGCCCTGCCAGCGATGACGGTAAGCACTTCCTCGACCGGGTGCCAATGTGTCGGGGCGCCAACCGCCGGTTCGACCCATTGTTCAAACATGCAAAGTTGAGTTGCGCCGTTGCGGGCAGAGACATGCATGCGGGTCTTTACTCCCGTCCGCCATTCTTCTTGCGGCTGATCGTCATGCGCAACCATCTTCATGCGTTCGCCTCGATCCCATGGTCTGTGGAAATTCGACGCCGAGACACTACTTCTTACTGACAACTATTGACAGTGCAAGGCCTCTCCTATAGAACGAAAAGAGAACAAAAACCTTGTGGGAAAAGGCAGCGACGGCAGGCAGGGATTGTCCATCGCCTGTAAGGTGCGGCGACAAAAATTCGGTTTCGGATGAGCGCGGAGAAGTATCATGGCGGGTAGCGTCAACAAGGTCATTCTGGTGGGCAACCTCGGGGCGGACCCTGAAATCCGCCGCCTGAATTCGGGTGACCCGGTCGTCAACATCCGCATCGCGACGTCGGAAAGCTGGCGCGACAAGACGTCCGGAGAGCGCAAGGAAAAGACCGAGTGGCACAATGTCGTGATCTTCAACGACCAGATCGCCAAGGTGGCCGAGCAGTATCTGAAGAAGGGCATGAAGGTCTATGTCGAGGGCCAGCTGCAGACGCGCAAATGGCAGGACCAGACCGGCAATGACCGCTATACGACCGAAATCGTGTTGCAGAAATTCCGCGGCGAGCTGCAGATGCTCGATGCGCGGGGCGAGGGCGGCGGCCAGGTCGGCAACTATGCCGGTGGTGGTGCGAGCCGCGGTTCCGATTTCGGCCAGTCCGGCCCGGGCGAAAGTTTCAATCGCGGTGGCGCCAACAAGGGCGGCGGCGGTGGTTCGTCGCGCGAGCTGGACGACGAAATCCCGTTCTGATTTCTCGGAGCGGACTGCCCTTGCGGCGAAAAGCGCCGGCACCTTGGCCACGAAATGGCGTCCCGAAAATCTGTCTTGGATTTTTGGGACGTTGTGCGTTTGAGCGGTGAAAGGACGTATCAGGTGAAGGCAAGGGTCAAATGGGTCGAGGAGCGCACTTTCGTTGGCGAGTCCGCCAATGGGCACAAGCTGGTGCTAGGCACTGCGTTCGGGCCGGAGGGCAAGACGCCGGGGCCGAGCCCAATGGAACTGGTGCTGATCGGCACTGGCGGCTGCTCGGCCTATGACGTGGTCCATATCCTCGAAAAGGGGCGCGAGGCGGTCGAAGATTGCGTGGTCGAACTCGATGCCGACCGTGCAGAAGCCGATCCCAGGGTGTTCACCCGCATTCACATGCATTTTGTCGTCAAGGGCCGGGCGCTGTCACACGACAAGGTAAAGCGGGCGATCGGGCTTTCGATCGAGAAATACTGCTCGGCCTCGGCAATGATGGCCAAGACTGCCGAGATTACCCACGACTTCGAAGTCATTGAAACGACAGCGAAGTAGGGCTGTCCCTACGTCGCCATCAGCGCCTTGATGCCGTCGGCGACGAACTGTACGGCGAGCGCCGCCAGGATGACGCCGAGCAGCCTTGTCAGGATCGAACGGCCGGTTTGGCCGAGGATACGGTCGATGCGCTCTGACAGCACGAACACCAGGTAGGTGATGACGAGGCAGATGGCGATGATGCCGACAAGGGCTGTCTGAGCGCCCAAACCCTGAAACGAGCTTGAGAGCAGGACGGTCGCCGAAATCGCGCCGGGACCGGCAATAAGCGGGATCGCCAGCGGAAAGGCGGCGATGTTGTGGATCATGTCCCTGGTGATGGCGACGTCGCCGATCTTCTCCTTGCGGTCCTGCCGGCGCTCGAACACCATTTCGAAGGCGATGAAGAACAGCAGAAAGCCGCCGGCGACGCGGAAGGCCGGCAGAGTGATGCCGAAGACTGACAGGATCGACGCGCCGGCGATTGCGAACAACGCCATTACCAGGAAGGCGATGACCGAGGCGCGCACGGAGACCTGGTTGCGCTCCTCGCTGTTCATGCCGCGGGTAACGGCGAGGAAGAGCGGCGCCAGGCCGGGCGGATCGATCGTCACCAGTATGGTGACGAAGGCGTTGAACAGGCTGTCGAAGCTCGGCATGCTGACCCTCCCCGCCGGCAAAGCCGGATAACGGGATTGGTAGAGCAAAGCGGAGCCAGTGGAAACCGTGCGGATCAGGGGCTGGCGGTGCGGCGCGCCAGAAACTCGACTTCGAGACGCCAGGTGGCGCCGTCGTCCTGTGAGCGTTCGCCCAGCCAGCGGAACGAATTTTCGGTGATGCGCGAAAAGCTCCAGCGCACAGCAGATCCGGTGCCGTCTGCGCCTTGCTGGATGATGGTATCGCCCTCGGCACGGCCGAGCTGGCGGCTGTAGTACTGATTGCGCGGATCGCTCCAGAAGATGTGCCAGGCGTCAACGCCGGGATCGTAGACGCGCAACGTCGTGCCATAGAAGGTCCATTTGCCGAGCGAGGGCGAGGGGCCGGCGTCACGGGCAGGCAGGATCCATACGTCCTGGATCGCGCGGCCTTCGAGCACCCAGCCGAAATGCACTTCGCCGCGCCCGGTCAGCACCTGACCGTCCTCGAGATGGCGCGTGGCGTCGAACGTCCAGGCGCCGACGAAGCGGCCATAAAGATTCAGTTTCTCGGCAAGGGCCGATACGGGCCCATCGCTGTGCAGGGCCTTGGCAAAGGAATTGGACATGGCTTCGCTCTCATCTTGTCAGGAGACCGGCAAGCATAGAGGCCGACAGGGGTTCTGCGCTTGGGAAAAGTTGCTATGTTTCGGCGATGACGACGAGCGCGCACAGGCTGGCGTCGGGCCGAGGCTGGCAGGTGTCGGATGTCATCTGCACCGCCAGCGCCGCCGACAGGCCATTCGAAGAGGAGCATCGGGATTTCTGCGTTGCCGCCGTAACCAACGGCACCTTCCGCTATCGTGCGCGCGAGGGCACGGCGATGCTGGCGCCGGGCGCGCTCCTGCTCGGCAATCCCGGCACATGCTACGAATGCGGGCACGAGCATGGCGCCGGCGACCGTTGCCTCTCCTTCCATTTCGGACCAGCCTATATGGAGCGGATCGTCGCCGACGTGCCGGGCGCCAAGACGCTCGATTTCGGCACGCCGCGCCTGCCGCCCTTGCCGGCGCTGGTGCCGCTGCTTGCCGAAGCGGAGGCGGCGCGCGAGATGGCCGACACCGGCGCGTTCGAGGAACTCGCCCTGCGCATTGCCGGTGCCGCGGTAACAGCGGCTTGCAGCGCTACGGATCGGGGACGGACGCCGAGCCGCCGTGACCAGAAGCGTGTCGCCGAAGCGGTGCGGCGCATCGAAGTCGATGCCGACCGGCCGATCTCGCTTGCCGAACTCGCCGACGAGACCGCCACCAGCCCTTACCATTTCCTGCGCACCTTCCGGCACGTTGCCGGCATGACGCCCTACCAGTTCCTGCTGAGAGCGCGGCTGCACAGGGCAGCCGTGCGGCTGCGGACGTCGGATCAGGCGATTTCGGCGATTGCCTTTTCGGCGGGGTTCAACGATCTATCAACCTTCAATCGCCGTTTCCGGCGGCTGATGGGCGAGGCGCCGGGTACTTATCGCGCCCGCCGGCGACGCCCGTGAAAGGGTGCCACGGCCATATCGTCGCAATTGGTTTATCCTTTTGAATTTGCCGCTAAAAACCACACTGGAAAACTGCCACGATTGTTGGAGTTTCGGGCCGGCTTCCTATATAAGCACCAAGTGATTCCTGATTAGATTGTGATCCGATTTGACCGACCAAAAGACACCGCGCGGCGCCGACGGCGGCCCCACCGGCATCGAGCCGATATCCATCATCGAGGAGATGCAGCGCTCCTATCTCGATTACGCCATGAGCGTGATCGTCAGCCGCGCGCTGCCGGACGTGCGCGATGGCCTCAAGCCGGTGCATCGCCGCATCCTCTACGCCGCCTATGAGAGCGGCTATCACTGGAACCGCAAATATGTGAAATCGGCACGCCCGGTCGCCGACGTGATGGGTAAATACCATCCGCATGGCGACGCCTCGATCTACGACGCTTTGGTGCGCATGGCGCAGGATTGGTCGCTGCGCGTGCCGCTGATCGACGGGCAGGGCAATTTCGGCTCGATCGACGGCGATCCGCCGGCGGCGATGCGCTACACGGAATCGCGGCTGACCAAGGTCGCGCATGAGTTGCTGGAAGACATCGACAAGGACACCGTCGATTTCCAGGACACTTACGATGCGTCGGGCAGCGAACCGAAAGTCCTGCCGGCGCGCTTCCCGAACCTCTTGGTCAACGGCTCCGGCGGTATCGCCGTCGGCATGGCAACCAACATCCCGCCGCACAATCTGGGCGAGGTCTGCAACGGCGCCATTGCCCTCATCGATAATCCGGCCATCGACCTTCCGGCGCTGATGGAGATCATTCCGGGGCCGGATTTCCCGACCGGCGGCATCGTGCTCGGCCGCTCCGGTATCTACAGCGCCTATTCGACCGGCCGCGGCTCCATCGTCATGCGCGGCCGCGTCAACGTCGAGGCGCGCGGCAACGATCGTGAATCGATCGTCATCACCGAGGTTCCCTATCAGGTGAACAAGGCGTCGATGATCGAGAAGATGGCCGAGCTGGTGCGCGACAAGCGCATCGAAGGCATTTCCGACATTCGCGACGAGAGCGACCGCCAGGGCTACCGCGTCGTCATCGAACTGAAGCGCGACGCGGTCGCCGATGTCATCCTCAACCAGCTTTACCGCTTCACCCCGCTGCAGACGTCCTTCGGCGCCAACATGGTGGCACTGAACGGCGGCAAGCCGGAATTGCTGACGCTGACCGACATGCTGAAGGCGTTCGTCGCCTTCCGTGAGGAGGTGATCAGCCGGCGCACGAAATTCCTGCTGCGCAAGGCGCGCGACCGCGCCCATGTGCTGGTCGGCCTTGCCATCGCTGTTGCCAACATCGATGAAGTCATCAAGCTGATCCGCAGCGCTCCGGACCCGCAGACGGCGCGCGAGCAGTTGATGGAGCGGCGCTGGCCTTCGGGCGACGTGGAATCGCTGATTCTTCTGATCGACGACCCGCGCCATCGCATCAACGAGGACGGTACCTACAATCTCTCCGAGGAGCAGGCGCGCGCCATCCTCGAACTCCGCCTGCAGCGCCTGACCGCGCTCGGCCGCGACGAGATCGCCGACGAGCTGAACACGATCGGCGACGAGATCAAGGACTACCTGGACATCCTCTCGTCGCGCGCCCGCGTCCAGCAGATCGTCAAGGACGAGCTCATCGCCGTGCGCGACGAGTTCGGCACGCCGCGCCGTACCGAGCTCGCCGAGGGCGGGGCGGACATGGAAGACGAGGACCTGATCCAGCGCGAGGACATGGTCGTCACGGTCAGCCATTCCGGCTACATCAAGCGCGTGCCGCTGTCGCTCTACCGGGCGCAGCGCCGCGGCGGCAAGGGCCGCTCCGGCATGTCGACCAAGGAAGAGGATTTCGTCACCCGGCTGTTCGTGGCCAACACGCACACGCCGGTGCTGTTCTTCTCCTCGCGCGGCATCGTCTACAAGGAAAAGGTCTGGCGCCTGCCGATCGGCAACCCGCAATCGCGCGGCAAAGCGCTGATCAATATGCTGCCGCTCGAACAGGGCGAGCGCATCACCACGATCATGCCGCTGCCGGAGGATGAGACGAGTTGGGGCGAGCTCGACGTCATGTTTGCCACCACGCGCGGTACCGTGCGCCGCAACAAGCTGTCGGACTTCGTCCAGGTCAACCGCAACGGCAAGATCGCCATGAAGCTGGACGAGGAAGGCGACGAGATCCTCGGCGTCGAGACCTGCACCGACAATGACGACGTGCTTTTGACGGCAAGTTCCGGCCAGTGCATCCGCTTTCCGGTTAGCGACGTACGCGTCTTCCAGAGCCGCAATTCGGTCGGCGTGCGCGGCATTGCGATGGCCGATGGCGACCGGGTGATCTCGATGGCGGTGATCGAGCATGTCGATGCGCCGCCGGCGGAGCGTGCCGCCTACCTCAAGCGGGTGGTGGCCGAACGCCGGCTCGCTGCTGACATCGCGGCCGGCGAGGAGGAAGAAATCCAGCTCACCAATGAAGAGGTCGGCGAAGAGGCAGAGCTTTCCGACGACCGCTATGAATTCCTCAAGGCGCACGAGCAGTTCGTGTTGACGGTGACGGAATATGGCTACGGCAAGCGTTCATCGTCCTACGATTTCCGCCTGACTGGCCGTGGCGGCAAGGGTATTCGCGCCACCGACGTCTCGAAAACGGCCGAAATCGGCCGCCTGGTGGCGACCTTCCCGGTCGGCAATGACGATCAGATCATGCTGGTTTCGGATGGCGGCACCGTTATCCGTGTTCCAGTGAACGGCATTCGTTTCGCCAGCCGCGCCACCAAGGGCGTTACCATCTTCAATACCGCAGAGGGCGAGAAGGTCGTTTCGGTGGAGCGAATTTCAGAACCGCAAGCGGATGAAGAGATCGAAGAGAATGCTGAAAGCGGCGCTGTTGCCGATACCGATGGTAGGGAGCCCGATACTTCCGTCGAGTGAGTTTGGCACGACGACGCCAGCCCTGTGGGCCGGCGTGTGAAGACACCCGCAATCTAGAAGCGGCGATAAGGCCTGCGGTTGCCGAAGCCTTCGAACCGCTTGGTATTGGCCTTGGCGCGGACGCGCTGTGCTTCCTGATGCAACCCGAATAGGGTGGCGATCAGCATGGCGACGGTCATTGCGGTGGCGAGCATGTAGATCAGCATGTGCGTGTTCTCCTGCGCCTAACAACGATTAGATGGGTGTTTGGTTTCATCTCCTGCAGCTGCAACTTTAGTGAACACTGCGTGAAGCTGTTGTGAGCGGCACATTCATCTGTCGTTCACGTCGGCCAAAAGGTTCACGGCGCGGGCTGGCGATCGGATTTGCCTTTAGGAGAGAGGCTCGCTAGAAGCACCTGCCATGACCGAACGCATCGCCCTTTATGCCGGCTCTTTCGACCCGCTGACCAACGGCCATCTCGACGTGCTGAAGGCGTCGCTGGCCGTGGCGGATACAATCTATGCCGCGATCGGCATCCATCCCGGCAAGAAGCCGTTATTTTCCTTCGAGGAACGGGTTGGCCTGATCGAAACGGCCGCGAAGGCGGAATTCGGCAGCGACGGTGCGCGTATCAAAGTAGTCGCCTTCGACGGGTTGGTAATCGACGCGGCCAGGAAGCATGGCGCCTCGATCATGATCCGCGGCCTGCGCGACGGCACCGACCTTGACTATGAGATGCAGATGGCCGGCATGAACGAGACCATGGCGCCGGAGCTGCAGACGGTGTTCCTGCCCGCCAGCCCTTCAGTGCGCACCATTACCGCCACACTTGTGCGCCAGATAGCTTCGATGGGAGGCGACATCCGCCCCTTCGTGCCGGCGGCCGTGGCCGGCGCGCTCACCGCCAAATTCGCGAAATAAAATGCATGTCACCCAAAAGTGGAACCCGGCTTTGGGTAACGACATGCATGAACGAAGATATTCGGAGAAAGATCCCATGCAGCTGAAAAAGCTTGCCTTCTTGCTTGCCGTGCTTGCCGGTCTTGTGACCGCATCCGTGTCGGCCTTTGCCGCCGATCCGGAAAACACCATGATCGTAACGCTGAAGGACGGCGACGTGACCATCGCGCTGAGGCCCGACCTTGCGCCGAAGCACGTCGCGCAGATCAAAAAGCTGGTGCGCCAGGGCGCCTACGACAACGTCGCCTTTCACCGCGTCATCGACGGCTTCATGGCGCAGACCGGCGACGTCAAGTTCGGCAACATGAAGAGCGGCTTCAATGCCGACGCTGTCGGCACCGGCGGCTCCGATCTTCCTGACCTGCCGGCCGAATTCTCCAGCACCGAGCACTACCAGCGCGGCGTGGTCGGCATGGCCCGCTCCGACGATCCGAATTCCGCCAATTCGCAATTCTTCATCATGTTCGCGCCGGCACCGCCGCTCGATGGCCAGTACACCATCGTTGGCAATGTCGTCAGCGGCATGGAGTTGGTGGACCACATCAAGAAAGGCGACGAGGCGCAGAACGGGACGGTGACCGACCCCGATCGCATGATCAAGGTGCGCATCGCCGCGGACGGCAAGTAACCCCAATTGTTCAAAAGGATATTTCTGACATGGCCGAAATCAAGGACCGCGAGAACGCGCTTATCATGGACACGACCAAGGGCAAGGTCGTCATCGAATTGTTTCCAGATCTGGCGCCCGGCCATGTCGGCCGTATCAAGGAGCTGGCGCGCGAAGGCGCCTATGACGGCGTGGTCTTCCACCGCGTCATCGACGGCTTCATGGCGCAGACCGGCGACGTGAAGTTCGGCAATTCCAACAAGCCGTCTTTCGCGCCATCGCGCGCCGGCACTGGCGGTTCCGACAAACCCGATCTGAAGGCCGAGTTCTCCAACGCCAACCACGGCCGCGGCACCTGCTCGATGGCGCGCTCGCAGAACCCGAACTCGGCCAATTCGCAGTTCTTCATCTGCTTCGACGATGCCGCCTTCCTCAACCGCCAGTACACGGTATGGGGCCAGGTCATCGAAGGCATGGACAACGTCGACAAGATCAAGCGCGGCGAACCGGTGCAGGATCCTGACAAGATCGTATCGCTCAAGGTCGCGGCCGACGTGAAATGACCAGCCGGGCTGTCGCGGCCATCGCAATTATGCTCGCCGCGGCGGCCACTCCGGCGCTGGCAACGGAATCGATCGTCTGCAGCGCCGACGGCGGCGCGGCATCGATTGATGTTTTGATGGGACACACGGCCGTCATTGCGGTGGCGCGTGTGTGGCTGGATGCCGGCGGCAAGACATGGACCACGGACGGACAGCCAGGCTCAACGAAAGTCATCGTTGGACAGGCATTCGAAGACGGCGAGCGCTTGCTGATCGATCTCACTGATGAGGGCCTCAGCTCGATCGTCGCCAAATTGCGGCTGGTCAAGGCCAGCGAGCAGTCCAGCTTCGCGATGGGCGGCACGTTGAGCATAGACGGTGTCGGCGCCTGGGCGGTGACCTGCCCGGAACCTTGAGGCGGGGATCTCTTGCGCGTCGACCTTTTCGACTTCGATCTGCCGGAGGAGCGCATCGCGCTTCGCCCAGCCGAGCCGCGCGACAGTGCCAGGATGCTGGTGGTCAGGCCGGGTGAGGGGCTCGAAGACCGGACGGTGCGCGACCTGCCGGCCCTGCTCAAGGCCGGTGATGTGCTGGTCTTCAACGACACCAAGGTCATTCCGGCACAGCTGAAAGGCATCAGGCGGCGCGGCGAGGCGGCGGCGCAGGTCGAAGCCACGCTGCATATGCGGATGGCGCCCGACCGCTGGCTCGCCTTCATGCGTCCGGGCAAGCGCATCGCCGCCGGCGATCGTATCCATTTCGGTCATGACGCCAATTCCTGCCTTCTCGGCCAGCTCGACGCGACCGTGATCGAGAAGGGAGAAGGCGGCGAGGTGCTGCTCGGCTTCGACCTGTCAGGTCCGTTCCTCGACGAGGCGCTGCATGCAGTCGGCCACATCCCGCTGCCGCCCTACATCGCCTCCAAGCGTGACGACGACGAACGCGACCGCAGCGACTATCAGACCATTTATGCGAGGGAGGAGGGCGCGGTCGCCGCGCCGACGGCAGGGCTGCATTTCACGCCGGAGCTGTTTGCGACGCTCGACGCCAAGGGCATAGAGCGCCGTTTCGTCACGCTGCATGTCGGCGCCGGCACGTTCCTGCCGGTGAAGGCGGACGACACCGCCGACCACAAGATGCACGCCGAAACCGGTTCGGTCAGCCCGGAAACCGCCGAGGCGCTGAATGCGGCGAAAGCAAAAGGAGGGCGCATTATCGCCGTCGGCACGACATCGCTGCGCTTATTGGAGAGCGCGGCTGGCGAGGACGGCAGGCTGGCCGCATGGTCAGGCCCGACAGACATCTTCATCACGCCCGGCTATCGTTTCAAGACCGCAGACTTGCTGATGACCAATTTCCATCTGCCGCGTTCGACGCTGTTCATGCTGGTTTCGGCCTTCTGCGGTTTGCAGACGATGCGGGCGGCCTATGCGCATGCCATCGAGAATCGCTACAGGTTTTATTCCTATGGAGACGCAAGTCTTCTGTTCAGGGAGGATACCGATGGACGATGACCTGGAAACCTTCGACCGGGAAGCCTTGATCGCCGAGGTCAGGAAACTGCGCGCCGGCATCCGCCAACACCGCGACGCCACCGGCCATGATCTGTGCTGGCACCATCCCGACCTCTGGTCACTTTTGCCCGAAAAGACCGACCCGGCGATTGCCGTGCCGCCGTGGCCGAAATTCATGCGCGGCTGCATCCGCTACCGGCAATCACTCGACAAGCAGGCCCCGGACGCGCCGGTATTCGACAAGGAGTTCGATGGCTAGGGAATTCAATGACTGACGCATTCACCTTCAAGGTGCTGGCGACCGACGGCAGGGCGCGGCGTGGTGCAATCACCATGCCGCGCGGGGAAATTCGCACGCCTGCCTTCATGCCGGTCGGTACCGGCGGCACGGTGAAGGCCATGTATATGGATCAGGTGCGCGGCGTCGGCTCGGACATTATCCTCGGCAACACCTACCACCTGATGCTAAGACCCGGCGCCGAGCGCGTGGCGCGGCTCGGCGGCCTGCATGAATTCGCCCGCTGGCCGCATCCAATCCTGACCGACAGCGGCGGCTTCCAGGTGATGTCGCTGTCGAAGCTGCGGAAACTGACCGAGAACGGCGTTACCTTCCGTTCGCATATCGACGGCGGCCCCTACGAGATGTCGCCGGAGCGTTCGATAGAGATCCAGGGGCTGCTCGATTCCGACATCCAGATGCAGCTCGACGAATGCACGGCTCTGCCGGCCAAGCAGAACGAGATCGAGCGTGCCATGGAGTTGTCGTTGCGCTGGGCCGAGCGTTGCAAGACGGCATTCGGCGAGCAGCCCGGCAAGGCGATGTTCGGCATTGTGCAAGGCGGCGACGTGCCGGATCTGCGGCTGCGCTCGGCGCAGGCGCTGAAGGCAATGGAGCTGAAGGGCTACGCGATCGGCGGGCTGGCTGTCGGCGAGCCGCAAGCGGTGATGCTGGAGATGCTCGACATCACTTGCCCGGAGCTGCCGGCTGACCGGCCGCGCTACCTGATGGGCGTCGGCACCCCGGACGACATTTTGAAGTCGGTGGCGCGCGGCATCGACATGTTCGACTGCGTGATGCCGACGCGGGCAGGGCGCCACGGCCTAGCCTACACACGGCGCGGCAAGGTCAATCTGCGCAACGCCCGCCATGCCGACGATCCGCGTCCGCTCGATGAGGCAAGCGACTGCCCGGCCGCACGCGACTATTCGCGGGCCTATTTGCATCATCTGGTGCGCTCGCAAGAGGCGCTTGGGGCGATGCTCCTGACCTGGAACAATCTGTCCTATTACCAGCAGCTGATGCGCGACATTCGTGAAGCGATCGAGGCTGGCAGGTTCGCCGAAGAAGCCGAGATCATCACGCAGCAATGGGCAAACGGTGACCTCGCCGTCCGGTAGGCATGCTCGCCAGGAATCCGGCTCCAGGGAGGAGTTGTCCCTGCCATGAACCGTTTTGAAACGACTGCCCAATAAGCATTGCCGGACGACATCGGGCGAGGATCAAGAACCTGTTCGTTTCGCGGCAAGTTTCAGTTCCTGGCACGACGGTGCGGACGAACGGCATCGCCGAGCCTTCGCCTTCGACCCCCATCGCGGTTCAGCGATGGACGGCTGGGTCGTTGCTTGCGATTCTGGCGATCGCAGTGACCGGCCTGGTCTTGCGCTTGCTTGGCGCGCGCGGCGACCTTTGGCTGGACGAGATCTGGAGCTTTGCGCTGATCGAGCCGCTGACCTCGATCGACCAGATATTCTGGCGCGTCAATCACGACAACAATCATTTCCTCAACTCGGTCTATCTCTATCTCATTGGCCCCGATGCTTCGCCGCTGATCCAGCGAGGTCTGTCGATAGCATTAGGTGTTGCCACGATCGGTGCGGCGGCAGCGAGCGCCGCATCGCGCGGACGACAGGCGATGATTGCCACAAGCCTGTTGTTTGCCGTGAGCTACCCAATGGTCCATTACGGCTCGGAGGCGCGCGGCTATGCCGGCCTTGTGCTGTTCACGCTGCTCTCGGTGGTTTTTCTGGAGCGCCGGCTCGACAATAGACGGTGGTCTGGCGCGGCCTTGGCAGCGGCGATCCTTTTCGGCTTCCTGTGCCATCTCACAATGATCGGAATGGTGGCGGTCCTCGCAATCTGGACCGCCTGGCTCGCCTGGCAGCGTACGGCGAAGGTCGGCCGCGTCGTTGCGGACCTGGCGTCGATCTTCCTGCCGGGCTTGCTTGCCGTGCTGCCGCTGGCTGTCGGCGTGTTTGTCGGCTGCAGGCTGTTCGGCTTCAGTGTCGGTGGTGTTTCGCCATTCTCGATTGCCGCCTTCGCGCAGGGCTATGGCGGGATGATCCGCTCTCTGTTCGGCCTGCCACCCTGGTTTGGCGACGGGCCCTATATCGTTGCCGCCTGCGGTCTTGTCGGCCTCTCCGCCGGTGTCTGGCGCGGTCGTCGAGCCAGCCTTTATGCCATCGGGATTATCGGACTGCCTTTGCTCATGGCGGCGGCGCATCTGCCCAACCTTGAGTTCCCGCGCTATTTCATCATCAGCGGAACATTGCTGCTGCTCTGGGCCGGCGAGATGATTGGCCGCGGCCTGGATGCTCGCGGAACTGCCAGGCTGCTTGCGATGGGAGCGCTGGCGATCGTGGTGAGTGGAAGCATTTCGTCGCTGCTTCAGTTCTATCAATATGGACGCGGCTCCTACGCCGCTATCGTTGATGAAATGACCAGGAACGGCGCAACCACCTATGCCAGCGACGGTAATTTCCGCACCCCCATTGTCGTCAACTATTTTGCGGCGCGAATGGATCGTCGGGCATTGCTGGTCACAGACGACGGGATGTGCACCGAACGGCCCGCCTGGCTGGTCCTCGAAGGGGACGTGGACAAACAAGCCGAACATGTCCAACCTACGGCCGCATGCGCTCTGGCGTATGAACGGGCCGATGCGTCGAGGCATTGGGGGTTTTCAGGCCTGAGCTGGACGCTCTACCGGCGACAGGATTGAAACACCCCTTTAGGTGCTGAGCGACGTGGACGCACGCAGGCTGCAGCCGGTGATCCGAAAGCTGCCGTCAGGCTGTAGTTCGAGCGTGTAGACCGCCTCGTAGTCCTTGCCATCCGGGCCGACGATCAGCACTTGCTGGATGATCGAGGTCGGGCTCGTCTCGCGAACTTTGCCGAAGGAGTAGGTCTGCGGTTGGCGCACCGGCGGATAGCCTTTTGTCACCATGTTCATGAAGGTATCGACGGTCGGAAAGATGCGTTTCACATTCGGTGCGGCAAAGCTGTAGGCCGTCATTCCGTCATTGGCGATGAACGCCCTCAACTGCCCATCGATGACTGTCTGCGCCGCTTTGACTTCGGCGTCGCCAGCAAAGGCCTGGGATGCGAAAATGAATGGAACGACTGCGAATGCGAAAAACGCGCGGCGCATGGCCTGTCTCCGTTGTCCCTGAGAAATCGCTGCCTGAAGGTACATGATACCATACGCTTTGCAGTGCTTCAGGGTTTCAGCCGAGCGCAAACATTCGGCGTGGCAGTCCGTGTCCGAGCCGAGAAAGCATTGTCGAGGCGAGAACAGCCTGAGCGATTGCCGATGCTTGAAAGCCGGGCGGCAGTCTGCCACAAGGGCCGCTCGATTAGAGCGTGCGATGTGAGCAGGACCAGGCAATGAAGGCATTTTTCGTGCAGATAAAATGCGATCTGGGCAAGGCCTACGACGTTGCCAGCGCCCTGGCCGATGCCGAGATCGCTTCGGAAATCTACTCGACAGCCGGAAACTACGACCTGCTCGCCAAATTCTATGTCGACGACGAGGAAGACATCGGCCACTTCGTCAACGAGAAAGTGCAGATTCTTCCCGGCATCAAGGACACGTTCACGGTCGTCACCTTTCGCGCGTTTTGATCCGCATCCGGCATGTGCCCGGACACCAGGCAAAGCCTGATCAAGGCCCTATTGGTGCTGCCTTAATTTTAGGCAAGTGCGATATACTGATCGCCGGCGCCCAACAAATCACCGATTGCGCTTGATTTTCTCCAGCCAGGCCAGTGAAATGGCGCCACAGGGGAGTATGCGATTGGCAGCGTTCGATGAAATGCTTCCGGAAGTTTCCGGGCTGAGAAAACCGTATTCGGCTTACGATCGCTGGCTGAAGGAACAGGACCCGGCCAGACTTACCGAGAAGATGCAGGACGCCGAACGCGTCTTTCGCAAGACAGGCATCACTTTCGCCGTCTACGGCGAGCAGGAAGCATCGGAGCGGCTGATACCCTTCGATATCGTTCCGCGCATCATTTCGGGCAACGAATGGCGACGGCTGACGCAAGGCATCGAACAGCGCGTCCAGGCGCTGAACGCCTTTCTCGACGACATCTACCATCGCCAGGAGATCTTACGCGCCGGCCGGGTGCCGAAGGAGTTGATCGCCAAGAACGAGGCGTTCCTGCCCGAGATGATCGGGGTGCGGCCGCCGGCCGGCGTCTATACCCACATCATCGGCGTCGACATCGTACGCATCAGCGAGAACGAGTTCTACGTGCTGGAGGACAACGCGCGCACGCCGTCCGGCGTCTCCTACATGCTGGAGAACCGCGAGACGATGATGCAGCTCTTTCCCGAGCTGTTCCAGCAGATCAAGGTGCGGCCGGTTGAGAATTACCCGCAGCTCTTGCGCCAGTCGCTGGCGGCAGTGCGGCCGCAAAGCACCAAGGGCGCGCCGACCATTGCCGTGCTGACGCCGGGCAGCTTCAACTCGGCCTATTTCGAACATGCTTTCCTTGCCGACCAGATGGGCGTGCAGCTTGTCGAGGGGCAGGATCTGCGCGTCGTCGATGGCCATGTCGCGATGCGCACCACCGAGGGCTACAAGCAGATCGACGTGCTTTACCGTCGTGTCGACGACTCGTTCCTCGATCCGCTGACCTTCCGCCCCGACTCGGCACTTGGCGTGCCGGGCATTATGGACGTCTACCGCGCCGGCAACATCACGATCGCCAATGCGCCGGGAACCGGCATCGCCGACGACAAGGCGATCTATTCCTACATGCCCGAGATCGTCGAATTCTACACCGGCCGCAAGGCGATCCTCGGCAACATCCCGACCTGGCGCTGCTCGGAGCCGGACAGCCTGAAATACGTGCTCGAGCATATCGATGAATTGGTGATCAAGGAAGTCCACGGCTCCGGCGGTTACGGCATGCTGGTCGGCCCGGCGGCGACCAAGAAGGAATGCGAAGAGTTTTCCAAAAAGGTCGCGGCAAAACCGTCGAACTACATCGCCCAGCCGACGCTTGCGCTGTCGACCTGTCCGATCCTGACGGACAAGGGGCTGGCGCCGCGCCATGTCGATCTGCGCCCCTATGTGCTGGTTTCCGACCGTATCCAGATCGTGCCCGGCGGGCTGACCCGAGTAGCGCTCAAGGAAGGCTCGCTGGTCGTCAATTCCTCGCAAGGCGGGGGCACGAAGGATACGTGGGTGTTGGATGATTAGAGTGGAAGTAGTGAATAGTGAATAGTGAATAGTGAATAGTGAATAGTGAATAGTGAATAGTGAATAGTGAATAGTGAATAGGTAAGGATATGGGTCGTTGATGTTGGTGAAATGCCCGAAAGTGAAGCGCGCGGAATCGTGCCCTGGAATCCGGATAGTCACCATTCACCATTCACCTTTCACTATTCACCACAGGACCGCCTGACATGCTTCTCGGCCGCACCGCCAACGGGCTCTACTGGATGAACCGCTACATCGAGCGGGCGGAAAACATGGCGCGGCTGGTGGATGCCGGCTTGCGCATGGCGCTGACTCGTACTCAGAACGCTTCGGAGGAGTGGAATTCGGTGCTGCTCAGCGCCGGTTCGGACGCCAGCTTCACGCAGAAATATTCCGACTACACCGCCGCCAATGTCGCCGACTATCTGCTGCGCGACACATCGAACCCGTCGAGCACGATGTCGTCTATCGAAACGGCCCGTAACAATGCCCGCATGGTGCGTACCGCACTGACGCGTGAGACCTGGGAAAGCATCAACGAAGCCTGGATGTCGCTGAAGCGGATACTGGCCAAGCCGATCGACGAGCGCGACCTGCCCAACGCGCTCGACGCAATCAAGCGCGAGACGGCGCTGATCCGCGGCTCGTTCTACGGCACGATGCTGCGCAACGAAATTTTCGATTTTTCGCAGCTCGGCACGTATGTCGAACGCGCCGACAACACCGCGCGCATCCTGGATGTGAAATACTACGTGCTGTTGCCGTCGATCTCCTGGGTCGGCTCGACGCTCGACAACTACCAGTGGGAATCGATCCTGCGCTCGGTGTCGGCGCACCGTTCCTATCGCTGGGTCTATGATGCCGACTACAAGCCGAGCAACATCGCCGATTATCTGATCCTCAACGTCCGCATGCCGCGCTCGCTGACCTTTTGCTACCGCTTCCTGACGGAGCATCTCAAATTCCTGGGTGACGACTATGGGGAGCGCCACGCCTGTCATGCGACGGCTGCCAAGACCCAGGCCATGCTGACGGCCGGGTCGATCAAGGATATTTTCGACGCCGGCCTGCACGAATTCCTGGCCAATTTCATCCGCGACAACACCAGGCTCGGCGACGAGATCGCGCAGGATTACAGGTTCTATTGAGCATGATCCCAAAAAGCGGAGACCGGTTTTCGGAAAAGCTCATGCTCCAGGGACGAGTGCGATGCGGCTGAAGATCACCCACCGGACCGAATACCGCTACGATGCGCCGGTGCACTATCTGTTGCAGCGTTTGCGGCTGCTCCCGGTGAACGGGCGCACCCAGACGGTACTGTCCTGGGCGCTGAAGATCGAAGGCGCACGCGAGGAAGTGCGCTTCACCGACCATTTCGGCAATGATACCCGGCTGTTGAGCGTCGAGGGCGAGCGCGACTTCATCACCGTCGAAGCAGCCGGCGAAGTGGTGACGCGCGACACCGCTGGCGTCTGCGGACCGCACCAGGGTTTCGCGCCGCTCTGGCTGTTCGGCCAGGAAACGCCGCTGACGACGATCGGCAGCGGCATTCGCGAGCTTGCTGCCTCGGTCGGCAAGGGTACCGACATCGAAAGGCTGCACCGGTTGATGGCGGTGATCGGCGAGCGCGTCGCTTATACGCCGGACACCACCAACGTGACGACGCCGGCCGAAGAGGCCCTGGCGCTCAAGACCGGCGTTTGCCAGGACCACAGCCACATCTTCGTTGCCGCGGCGCGTGCCATGGATTTTCCGGCCCGCTATATCAGCGGCTACCTGATGATGGATGCGGCCATCGAGCAGGCGGCAAGCCACGCCTGGGCCGAGGCGCATGTCTCGGGCCTCGGCTGGGTCGCCTTCGATGTCGCCAACGGCATTTCTCCGGACGAGCGTTATGTGAAGGTGGCGACCGGCCGCGATTATCGCGACGCCACGCCGGTATCTGGAATTCGGCTGGGACAGGCGGAAGAACAGCTTGCGGTCACCGTCACCGTGGAGCAGTAATCCCCGGCAAGATTGTTGCCAAAGAGATTCGATGACCTATTGCGTCGGCCTGAAGATCGATCGCGGGCTCGTGTTCATGTCGGACACGCGCACCAACGCCGGCATGGATTCGATCTCGACCTTCAGGAAGATGCATGTCTGGGAAGAGCCGGGCGAGCGCGTCATCGTTTTGATGTCGGCCGGCAATCTGGCGACGACGCAGGCCGTGGTCAGCCTGCTCGACGAACGCACCAAGGCAGTGGCGGAGCGCCGTGCCACACTGCTCGAAACGCCCTCCATGTACCAGACAGTCCGGTTGGTCGGAGACACCGTCAAGGAGGTCATCGCCAGTTCGTCGCCGGCGGGCGAAAAGGCGGATTCCTACTTCAACGCCTCCTTCATCCTCGGCGGTCAGATCAAGGGCAGCGCGCCGCGCCTGTTCATGATCTATCCGGAAGGCAATTTCATCGAATCCACCGAGGACACGCCGTTCTTCCAGATCGGTGAGACCAAATACGGCAAGCCGATCATTATCCGCGCTTATGAAAGGACGATGAGTTTCGCCGAGACGGTGAAGTTACTGCTGGTGTCGTTCGACTCGACGCTGAAGTCGAACCTGTCGGTCGGCCTGCCGCTCGACCTGCTGTTCTATGAAAAGGACACTTTCAAGGTCGGCCTCAAAAAGCGAATAACCCAGGACGATCAATACTATCGTACGATCTCGGATAGCTGGTCGAACGCGCTGAAGACCGCCTTTGCCAGTCTGCCTGATTTTCCCGAATGAAAACCTTCGTTTTTCGTGCTCTTTGATCGCGGCTCGATGAGGCGCTACGGAGGCGAAGATGAATAGCAACGAATTCCGCGAATGGTCGCTGCGAGCGGCTGAATGGGGCGCCGACTACAGAAACAGCCTTCGCGAAAAACCGGTGCGGCCGCTTGTCGAGCCGGGCGAAATCTTCAAAAGCATCGATGCCGCGCCGCCGGAAGACGGCGAAACGATGCAGGCAATCTTCGCCGATTTCGAACAAAAGATCTTGCCGGGCATGACGCACTGGCAGCATCCGCGTTTCTTCGCCTATTTCCCGGCTAACGCGGCACCGGTCTCCGTCGTGGCCGAGTATCTGGTTTCCGCGATGGCCGCGCAATGCATGCTCTGGCAGACCTCGCCGGCGGCAACCGAGCTCGAGACGCGTGTCGTCGACTGGATGCGGCAGGCGCTTGGTTTGCCGGAGGGATTTTCCGGCGTCATGCAGGATTCGGCTTCATCGGCGACGCTTGCCGCCGTGCTGACAATGCGCGAGCGCGCGCTCGACTGGCAAGGCAACAAGAACGGCTTGCAAGGGCAGCCGGTCGTGCGGATCTATTCTTCCGACCAGGTCCATACTTCTATCGACCGGGCGATCTGGGTGTCGGGCATCGGCGAGGCGAACCTCGTGCGCATTCCGGTCGCCGGACGCTTCCGCGCCATGCAGACGGCGGCTCTGGAAGCCGCGATCGTTACCGACCGCGAAAACGGCATGCTGCCGGCGGGCATCATCGCCAGCGTCGGCGGCACAAGTACCGGCGGCACCGACAATGTGGCGGCTGTTGCCGAGGTGGCGAAGCGGCACGGGCTCTACCTGCATGTCGATGCCGCATGGGCCGGCTCCGCCATGATCTGCCACGAGTTCCGGCATTTCTGGACCGGCGCCGAAAATGCCGATTCCATCGTCTTCAACCCGCATAAATGGTTGGGGGCACAGTTCGATTGCTCGATGCAGTTCATCCGCCAGCCGGAAGAGCTGGTCCGCACGCTGGCGATGAAGCCCGAATTCCTGAAAACGCATGGCCGCGACGGGGTCATCAACTACTCCGAATGGTCGGTGCCGCTCGGACGGAGGTTCCGCGCTCTGAAACTTTGGTTCCTGCTGCGTGCGCATGGCTTGGAAAATCTGCGGAACATGATCCGCAACCACGTTGCCTGGAGCGAGAGCCTCGCCGCGCGGCTGGCTCGGGAACCGGATTTCGAGATCGTCACGGAACCCATGCTGTCGCTATTCTCATTCCGCCATCTCGCGGCTGCGGCCATCGACTCTGACGAGCACAATTTGCGGTTGGTCAGCGCGATCAACGATGACGGCCGCATTTACCTGACGCAGACCCGGGTGGACGGGCAGGTGGCGATCCGCTTTCAGGTCGGGCAGTTCGAAACGACTGCGGCGGACGTCGATACTGCTTTCGAGGTCATCACTGAGATCGCGCGGGGGCTGAGTTGATAGCCTCGTCGAGATTGCGCCGGAGCTTTTCTCGCTGCAGTCGCCCGATTTTCATTAGCCGGCCCATACCTGTTCATGGCTTTCGTTTTCAGCTATAGACGAGAAAAACGAAAATGAGAGGTTGCTAGATGTATCTGTCGCCGCGTCATTCCGAAATCATCCAGATGGCCAAGGACCATGGCCGCGTACTGGTCGAGGAGCTGGCGACGCATTTCAACGTGACGCCGCAGACGATCCGCAAGGATCTCAACGATCTCTGCGACCAGCGGCTTTTGTCCCGCATCCATGGCGGGGCATTGTTCCCCTCCGGCATCGAGAACATGGAATATGAGGCTCGGCGCAAGATCGCTGCCGAGGAGAAGGAGGCGATCGGCCGCGCAGCAGCCCGGCTGATCCCCGATAACGCGTCTCTATTCATCAATATCGGGACAACGACGGAAGCTGTCAGCAAGTCGCTGCTCGATCACAGCGGCCTGATGGTCATCACCAATAACATCAATGTTGCCAACAGGATGCGTATATATCCTTCGATCGAGGTGGTGATCGCCGGCGGTGTCGTGCGCGGTTCCGACGGCGGTGTGGTCGGCGAGGCCGCGGTCGATTTCATCAGGCAGTTCAAGGTCGATTTTGCGGTGATCGGCGCCTCGGCCATCGACCATGACGGCGCACTGCTCGACTTCGATTTTCGCGAGGTGAAGGTGGCTCAGGCGATCATCGCCAACGCCCGACATGTGATCCTGGTGTCGGACCAGACCAAATTCGAGCGCACCGCGCCCGTCCGCATCGGCCATCTGTCGCAGGTCAACACCTTTATCACCGATCGTTGCGACATCCCGTCGGTGCGTAAGATCTGCCAGGAGGCAGAAGTTCAGCTGATCGAAACGTCGCTATCCTAGAGATGCCGTCGCGGCATCTTCCGCCTATCACATTTCGTTTGACATTCGTTATCATTTCGAAATAATTCCCGTACGGTTTCGCAAGAACCCAAAAATGCTGCAATGCGAAATCGAGGGAGGATTCTTTGAGCGCATCACCGATTCATGACATTTTCGTCATCGGTGGCGGCATCAATGGCTGCGGCATCGCCCGCGATGCCGTTGGACGTGGCTTTTCGGTCTTTCTTGCCGAGATGAACGATCTGGCCAGCGGGACCTCTTCCGGCTCGACCAAACTGATCCATGGCGGCTTGCGCTATCTCGAATTCTACGAATTCCGCCTGGTACGCGAAGCGCTGATGGAACGCGAGGTCCTGTGGAGGAACGCGCCGCACATCATCTGGCCGATGCGCTTCGTGCTGCCATACGCCAAGGGGCTGCGTCCGGCCTGGCTGATCCGGCTCGGGCTTTTCCTCTACGACCATATTGGCGGGCGCAAATTGCTGCCGCCGACGAAAACGCTGGACATGGCTAAGGATCCGGCCGGCAAGCCGCTGAAGCCGCTGTTTCGAAAGGCGTTCGAATATTCGGACGGTTGGGTCAACGATGCCCGGCTGGTTGTGTTGAACGCCCGCGACGCTGCCGAACGCGGTGCAACCATTCGAACCCGAACAAAGGTCGTCAGCGCACGCCGCGAAGGCAATCTCTGGACGGTCAGGCTTGAAAATGTGCGGACCGGCGATACCGAGGAGGTCAAGGCGCGGCTGCTGGTCAATGCCGCCGGCCCGTGGGTCGATCAGGTGCTGTCGGCCACCGTCGGCCTGAACGACGTGCACAATGTCCGCCTCGTACAAGGCAGCCATATCGTCGTGGGCAAGAAATTCGACGACCCACGCGCCTATTTCTTTCAGAACAAGGACGGGCGCATCATTTTCGCCATCCCTTACGAGGACGAATTCACGCTCATCGGCACCACCGACCGTGACTATCCCGGCGATCCGCACGACGTCAGGATCAGTGACGCCGAGATCGGCTATCTCTGCGCTGCGGCAAGCGAATATTTCGCGCAGCCGGTCAAGCCGTCGGATATCGTCTGGACCTATTCCGCGGTGCGACCGCTCTACGACGATGGCGCCTCAAAGGCGCAGGAAGCCACCCGAGACTATGTGCTGAAGGCCGATGGAGGCGAGGGTGCCGCCCCGATCGTCAACGCCTTTGGCGGCAAGATCACGACCTACCGCCGATTGTCGGAATCGATGCTCGAGAAGATCGAGGGTTTTCTCGGCAAGCGCGGCAAACCATGGACGGCAAACGCGCCGCTGCCCGGCGGTGACTTTCCCGTCACCGGCTTCGATGCCGAGGTGGCGAAACTGAAAACGGCGTACCCGTTCCTCGACGCCCGGCTGGCCCGCCGGTTGACCCGGCTCTACGGCACCCGCGCAAGGAAGCTGCTGGGCCTCGCCAAGTCGAACGTCGATCTTGGCCGCAACTTTGGCGCCGATCTCTACGAAGCCGAGGTGCGCTACCTCGTCGAAAACGAATGGGCGATGACTGCCGAGGATGTATTGTGGCGCCGGACCAAGCGCGGCCTGCGTCTCAGCCGTGAGCAGGCGGCAGTGCTCGACGAGTTCATGCGCGGAATAAGCCGGCAGCACGTAGCGGCTGCCGAATAGGAACGGCCGACTGATGGAGAAAGCCTGGGAGGAGGCATCATGCTTGAACTGAGAAACGTGACGAAGACGGTGGGTGCGGCGGAACATATCCGCGAGGTCTCGCTGACGCTTCAGCACGGCTCGCTCAACGTCCTGCTCGGGCCGACGCTCTCCGGCAAGACCAGCCTGATGCGGCTGATGGCGGGCCTCGACGTGCCGACCTCGGGCTCGGTCTGGTTCGATGGCAAGGATGTCACCGGCATGCCGGTGCAAAAGCGCAACGTCGCCATGGTCTACCAGCAATTCATCAATTATCCGGCGATGACGGTCTACGAAAACATCGCCTCACCGCTGCGGGTGGCCGGCACTGAGCAGGCAACGATCGACACGGAGGTGCGCAATGCCGCCGCCCTTCTCAAACTAACGCCCTATCTCGATCGGACGCCTCTCAGTCTGTCGGGCGGCCAGCAGCAGCGCACCGCGCTGGCCCGCGCCATCGTCAAGAATGCCAGCCTCGTGCTGCTCGACGAGCCGCTCGCCAATCTCGACTACAAGCTGCGTGAAGAATTACGCGCGGAACTGCCGAAAGTCTTCGCGGCCGCCGGTACAATCTTTGTTTATGCCACGACCGAGCCGCACGAAGCCTTGCTGCTCGGCGGCAACACGGCGACGCTTTCCGAAGGCAGCATCACCCAGTTCGGGCCGACCATCGAAGTGTTCCGCAAACCGGTTGATCTGGTGACGGCGAGAACCTTCGCCGATCCGCCGCTCAACACCATCGTGCTTGCCAAGAAGGGCCTGGATTTCCTGCTCGAGGGCGGCGTGAAATTGCCGGTGCCGGCGGAACTCTTCGGCATTGCCGATGCGATCTATACGATCGGCTTCCAGCCGCATCACCTGTCCCTCGATCGGCCCAATGCCGCCGCAGTGCCGGTGCGCGCAAAGGTGACGATCACTGAGATCACCGGATCGGAAAGCTTCATCCATCTCGATTTTGCCGATGCGCGCTGGGTCATGCTGACCCACGGCATTCGCGACTTCGAGCCGGACGAGGAGGTCGAGGTGTTCATCGACCCGCGCCACATCATGGTCTTCGACGAGCACGGCCGCGCGATGGCCGCGCCGAAGCTGGCGGCTTAGGAGGAAGCGATGGCGCGCATCGATGTCAATCATATCCGCCACTCCTATCTGCAGAACCCGCGCACGGATGCCGATTTCGCGCTGAAGGAAGTGCACCACACGTTCGAGGATGGCGGCGCTTATGCGCTGCTCGGCCCATCCGGCTGCGGCAAGACCACGCTGCTCAACATCATTTCGGGATTGCTGCATCCCTCGCATGGCCAGCTGCTGTTCAACGGCAGGGACGTGACCAATCTGTCGACCCAAGAGCGCAACATTGCCCAGGTCTTCCAGTTCCCGGTGATCTACGACACGATGACCGTCTACGACAATCTGGCGTTCCCGCTGCGCAATCGCGGCGTGCCGGAGGCCGACGTCGACCGCAAGGTGCGCGAGACGCTGGAGATGACCGGGCTGGCCGATATGGCCAAACGAAAGGCGCGCGGACTGACCGCCGACCAGAAGCAGAAAATCTCGCTCGGACGCGGGCTGGTGCGCTCCGACGTCAATGCCATCCTGTTCGACGAGCCTTTGACAGTCATCGACCCGCATATGAAATGGGTGCTGCGCTCGCAGTTGAAGCAGCTTCACCGCCGCTTCGGCTATACCATGGTCTATGTCACGCACGACCAGACCGAGGCGTTGACCTTCGCCGACAGGGTGGTCGTCATGTATGACGGCGAAATCGTGCAGATCGGCACACCGGCGGAGCTGTTCGAGCGCCCGCGCCACACCTTTGTCGGCTATTTCATCGGCTCGCCCGGCATGAATGTCATGCCGGTGGCGATCGACGGCAAGACAGCGAAGCTGGGCTCGCAGCAGATCGAACTGCCGGGCGTGCCCAAGGCGGGCGGCGGCGCCATCGAACTCGGCATCCGTCCCGAATATGTGCGCCTGGGCAGTAAGGGCATGGCCGTCCGGATCAGCAAGGTCGAGGACGTCGGCCGCCACAAGGTGGTCCGTGCCAATCTTGAAGGGCGCGAGATCGCCGCCGTCATCGGCGAGGACGAGACAGTTCCGGCTGATCCGAAGGTGCGGTTCGACCCGGCCGGCATCAACATCTATGCCAATTCCTGGCGCGTCGAGATGGGAGCCTGAAGTGGAAAAGACCTGGAACAACAGAGCCTGGTTCCTGGTGCTGCCGGTGCTGCTGCTGGTGGCGTTCTCGGCGGTCATACCGCTGATGACCGTCGTCAATTATTCGGTGCAGGACACTTTCGGCAATAACGTCTTCTTCTGGGCCGGCACGGAATGGTTCGAGGAACTGCTTTCCTCCAGCCGCTTCTGGCAGGCGATGATCCGCAACCTTGTCTTCTCCTTCATCATCCTGGCGATCGAAGTGCCGCTCGGCATCTTCATTGCGCTCAATATGCCGAAGAAGGGTTGGGGCGTGCCTGTTTGCCTTGTTTTGATGGCGTTGCCGCTGCTGATCCCGTGGAACGTCGTCGGCACCATCTGGCAGGTGTTCGGGCGCAACGACATTGGCCTGCTCGGCTATTACGTCAACGCGCTCGGCATCGACTATAATTATGTGCAAGACCCATACGACGCCTGGGTCACGGTCATCATCATGGACGTCTGGCATTGGACCAGCCTCGTCGTTCTGCTCTGCTATGCCGGCCTGGTCTCGATCCCGGATGCCTTTTATCAGGCGGCCAAGATCGACGGTGCCTCGCGCTGGGCGGTGTTCCGCTACATCCAGCTGCCGAAGATGAACCGCGTGCTGCTGATCGCCGTGCTGCTGCGCTTCATGGATAGCTTCATGATCTACACCGAACCGTTCGTGGTGACCGGCGGCGGACCCGGCAACTCGACGACCTTTCTTTCGATCGATCTCGTCAAGACGGCGCTCGGCCAGTTCGACCTCGGCCCGGCGGCGGCGATGTCGCTGGTCTACTTCCTTATCGTCCTGTTGTTGTCATGGGTGTTCTACACCGTGATGACCAATTACGACGCGGAGCGCTGAGATGAGCCGCACCGAAGAGAGAGCCGATAGGGTGAGCGAGACGACAGCTTCGGAAGGGCTCGCCAGCAGGCTACGGCAGGACGAGATCGCACGGCTGATGCGCCGTCGCGGCGAGGAGTCGCGTTGGTGGTGGATCGTGCCGACGCTCTACATCATCGTTCTGCTTTTGCCGATCTACTGGCTCATCAATATGAGCTTCAAGACCAATGGCGAGATCGTCTCGTCGCTGACGCTCTACCCGCACGCACCGACATTGGCGAATTACCGCACCATCTTCACCGACGCGTCCTGGTATTCGGGCTACATCAACTCGATCACCTATGTGGTTATGAACATGGTGATTTCGGTGGCTGCGGCACTGCCTGCTGCCTATGCCTTTTCGCGCTATCGCTTCCTCGGCGACAAGCATCTGTTCTTCTGGCTGCTGACCAACCGCATGGCGCCGCCGGCGGTGTTCGCGCTGCCATTCTTCCAGCTTTATTCGGCCTTCGGCCTTATCGACACCCACATCGCCGTGGCTCTGGCGCATTGCCTGTTCAACGTGCCGCTGGCGGTGTGGATCCTCGAAGGCTTCATGTCGGGCGTGCCCAAGGAGATCGACGAGACCGCCTATATCGACGGCTATTCGTTCCCGCGCTTCTTCATCAAGATCTTCATGCCGCTGATTGCGAGCGGCATCGGCGTGGCGTGCTTCTTCTGCTTCATGTTCTCGTGGGTGGAGCTCTTGATCGCCCGTACGCTGACGACAACCGATGCCAAGCCGATCGCCGCGACCATGACCCGCACCGTTTCGGCCGCCGGCATGGATTGGGGGCTGCTCGCCGCAGCCGGCGTGCTGACGCTGATTCCCGGCGCGCTCGTCATCTGGTTTGTGCGCAACTACATCGCCAAGGGCTTTGCCCTGGGGAGGGTATGATGGAGCAGGTCGACAGAAGCCCATGGTGGTGGGCCGTGCTGCTTCTCGCCCTGGTCGTCGTGGCCTGGGTGGCACTTCAAATCGATTTCGTGGCAATAACGGTAGGCTTCAGCGATCCGGCCAATATCCGCCTGTGGGGATTTAACCTCTCGTCCAACCTCGATTTTTCGTGGATGGCCTGGACGTGGCCGACCGCGGCCTTCTTTGGAACCATCTTTCTGCTGCTTTGCGGCATGGCGGCGTGGGAATACGTCTCGCCGGGCGGCAATCCGCGCGTCGGCGTGCTGCGGTTCGAAACGACGCGTGGCGACCGCCTGTTCCTGTCGCTGCTTGGCAGCGCCTTTATCCATCTCGCTTGGCTGGGTCTAGTCGGACCCAATCTGTGGTGGGCTCTCGCTCTCTCCGTGGTCTACGCCGTCGGCGTGTTCCGCTACGTATAGAGGGGGAAACTGTTGGAACGGCGGCGTGCCGGCCGCCGATCCAGATCGCACTTTGAACTTTAACAGTGGAGGAAATACATGCGACGGCAATTCTTGACATCAACAACTGCGCTTGTCCTGTTGCTCGGGGCAAGCAATGCCTATGCCGGAATGGACGAGGCCAAGACCTTCCTCGATAAGGAAATCGGGCCCCTTTCGACGCTTTCGCGCGCCGACCAGGAAGCCGAGATGCAATGGTTCATCGATGCCGCGAAACCTTTCGCCGGCATGGATATCAAGGTGGTTTCCGAAACCATCGCCACGCATCAGTATGAATCGCAGGTGCTGGCGCCGGCCTTTACGGCCATCACCGGCATCAAGGTTACGCATGACGTCATCCAGGAAGGCGACGTCGTCGAGAAGATCCAGACCCAGATGCAGACCGGCCAGAACCTCTATGACGGCTGGGTCAACGATTCCGATCTGATCGGCACGCACTGGCGCTACCAGCAGGTGCGCAACCTGACCGACTGGATGGCAGGCGACGGCAAGGATGTCACCAACCCGAATCTCGACCTGAAGGATTTCATCGGCACTTCGTTCACCACCGCGCCCGACAAGAAACTCTACCAACTTCCCGACCAGCAGTTCGCCAACCTCTACTGGTTCCGTTACGACTGGTTCAACGACGAGAAGAACAAGGCGGACTTCAAGGCCAAATACGGCTACGACCTTGGCGTGCCGGTGAACTGGTCGGCCTATGAGGACATTGCAGCGTTCTTCACCGGGCGTGAGATCGACGGCAAGAAGGTCTATGGCCATATGGACTATGGCAAGAAGGACCCGTCGCTCGGCTGGCGGTTCACCGACGCCTGGCTGTCGATGGCCGGCAATGGCGACAAGGGCATTCCGAACGGTCTGCCCGTCGACGAATGGGGCATCAAGGTCGACGAGAATTCGCGTCCGGTCGGTTCCTGCACGGCGCGCGGCGGCGACACCAATGGTCCGGCTTCCGTCTATGCCATCCAGAAGTACCTCGATTGGCTGAAGGCCTATGCACCGGCGGAAGCCCAAGGCATGACCTTCTCCGAATCGGGGCCAGTTCCGGCGCAGGGCGCGGTTGCCCAGCAGATCTTCTGGTATACCGCCTTCACCGCCAGCATGGTCGACGCCAGCGCCAAGGCGGTGCTGAACGACGACGGCACGCCGAAGTGGCGCATGGCGCCGTCGCCGCATGGCGTCTACTGGAAGGACGGCATGAAGCTCGGCTATCAGGACGTCGGTTCCTGGACGCTGATGAAGTCAACGCCGACCGACCGCGCCAAGGCCGCCTGGCTCTACGCGCAGTTCGTCACCTCGAAGACGGTCGACGTGAAGAAGAGCCATGTCGGCCTGACCTTCATCCGCGAGAGCACGATCCACGACAAGAGCTTCACCGAACGTGCGCCAAAGCTCGGCGGCTTGATCGAGTTCTACCGCTCGCCGGCGCGCGTCCAGTGGTCGCCGACCGGCACCAACGTGCCGGACTATCCGAAGCTGGCACAGCTCTGGTGGCAGGCGATCGGCGATGCTTCGTCGGGTGCCAAGAGCGCGCAGGAAGCGATGGACTCGCTCTGCGCCGAGCAGGAAAAGGTGATGAGCCGCATCGAGAAGTCGGGCGTCCAGGGCGATATTGGCCCGAAGATGGCCGAAGAGCATGACCTCGCCTACTGGAATGCGGACGCGGTCAAGAAGGGCAATCTCGCTCCTCAGCTCAAGATCGAGAACGAGAAGGAAAAGCCGGTCACCATCAACTACGACGAGCTGGTGAAGAGCTGGCAGCAATAGGGCCGTTTGATGCGGGCGTCCGCGCCCGCATCGCCATGCTCAGGGGAGGCGGCATGTTGCCGTCTCCCCTGTTTGCGTAAACGGCTCCGCGCCATCTGGCGTCGAGACATCGCAGCACCTTGAATTCGCTTCGACGGGAGAGAGAATGACCGGATATATCCTTGCAATCGACCAGGGGACGACATCGAGCCGGGCGATCCTGTTCGACGACAAGATGATGGTCGTCGGCAGCGGGCAAAAGGAATTCACCCAATATTATCCGGCCTCCGGCTGGGTCGAGCACGATCCCGAGGAGATATGGGCAAGCGTCGTGGAAACGGTGAAGGCCGCGCTGAAGACAGCCGGCCGCAACGCAGCGGAAGTCGCCGCGATCGGCATCACCAACCAGCGCGAAACGGTCGTCATCTGGGACAAGGAGACCGGCAAGCCGATCCACAACGCGATTGTCTGGCAAGATCGTCGCACCGCGCCGCTATGCCAGAAACTGAAGAAGCTGGGGCTGGAGAAGAAATTCACGAAAAAGACCGGCCTGCTGCTCGATCCCTATTTCTCCGGCACCAAGATCGCCTGGATGCTGGACAAGGTGAAGGGCGCCAGAAAATGCGCCGAGAAGGGCGAACTGCTGGCCGGCACCATCGACAGTTTTTTGATCTGGCGGCTGACCGGCGGCAAGGTCCACGCCACTGACGCCACCAACGCCTCGCGCACGCTGGTCTACAACATCGAACAAAACGCCTGGGACGACGAGCTGCTGGCCATTCTTGGCATACCTGCAAGAATGCTGCCACAGGTGAAAGATTGTGCCGACGATTTTGGAATCACGGACAAGAGCCTGTTTGGTGCGGAGATCAGAATCCTCGGTGTGGCCGGCGACCAGCATGCGGCGGCAATCGGCCAGGCCTGTTTCGAGCCAGGCATGATGAAGTCGACCTACGGCACCGGTTGCTTTGCGCTGCTCAACACCGGAAGCGATCTGGTGCGTTCTAAGAACCGGCTTTTGACCACCATCGCCTACAGGCTGAACGGCAAGACCACCTATGCGCTGGAGGGCTCGATCTTTATCGCCGGCGCCGCCGTGCAATGGCTGCGGGACGGCATCAAAGTGATCGGCAAGGCCGAGCAGAGCGGCAAATTGGCTGCGGAAGCCGATCCAACGCAGAACGTCTATCTGGTGCCGGCTTTCGTCGGGCTCGGCGCACCGCACTGGGATGCCGAGGCGCGCGGCGCCATCTTCGGGCTAACCCGCAATTCGGGGCCGGCGGAATTTGCCCGCGCGGCACTGGAATCCGTTGCGTTCCAAACGCGCGATCTGCTTGACGCCATGCGCCGGGACTGGAAAGGCGCCTCGGTCAAGACCGTGCTCAGGGTCGATGGCGGCATGGTGGCGTCGGACTGGACGATGCAGCGGCTGGCCGACATTCTCGATGCGCCGGTCGACCGGCCGACAATTCTCGAGACGACAGCACTCGGTGCGGCTTGGCTGGCCGGCTCGAAGGCGGGTGTCTGGCCGAAGGCCGCGGAATTCGCCAGGAGCTGGGCGCTCGAGCGCCGGTTCAAGCCGGACATGGATGCTTCGACACGTGCCGCCAAGCTGGCAGGTTGGCGCCACGCTGTGCGCAGGACGCTAAGTGCGCAATAGGCAGGGATGCCACCGGATTCGCACCAATGAAAAACCCGCGCCGTTGCGGGCGCGGGCTTGCAGCCTCTAATCTGGGACTCAGTAAGGCGACCGGCACTGCCGGCGCGGACCGTAGTTGGGCTGGTAAGTGTTGTCAGAAGCGCGATAGCTCCGATAACGGTCATAGCACCACTGCACGTGGGCATCGCCACGATAGACACGATTCTGGTTGACGATTGCGCCGGTAATCAGCGCTCCGGTAGCAAACGCAGCCAGCGGGAACCAGAAGTCGCCGTGACGGCGATAGCCGCGACGATATTCGCGATAGCCGCGATGGCCACGCCAGTACATGCCGTCATCACGCGCAAAATTGCGACGGAAATCGCGACGCGAGAAATCGCGATTGAAATTCCGGTGCCTCCGCCACGGCTCGTACTGGACGGTCTGGACATTCGAGGTGAGCCCCTCGGCCGGGGGCGCATAGCTGGGCTGAGCGTTGACTGGCACGATCTCCGCGGCAGCGAATGAGATCGAAAGAGTGGTCGCCAGTAGGCCCGACATGATCCTATTCATGGTCTTCTCCTTGAAACGCATGTCCCTTATCGCGGGAAACGGGCAGGCTGCGCAAATTGTTCCGCCAAAAATCCCAAGCTGCTGATCCGCAAAGGTTCTTCCGATTTGCTGCTTGCCTTTGTCGGCATAGAGGGCGAGCTTCGGTCTTGCGCGAGAACGAGGCCGTTCCGTCGACGCCGAAGCGCTCCGCAAGGCATGATGACACTGCAGGACAGTCCGGTTTGCGAGCCGTCTTTTTCCGGTTGACCGGCAGAGGCACTCTCCCTATGTTCCGCGCAATTTCGAGGGCGGCCTTTCTGAGCCCGCGGGAGCGCGTAGCTCAGCCGGTAGAGCAACTGACTTTTAATCAGTAGGTCATGGGTTCGAATCCCATCGCGCTCACCATCAATAAAATTGTCCAACCCGGAGACATGGGTAACAGATTGTACTTAAGACATGGGTGACAACCTCGTGCCGAACGGGTTGTCGATGGTCTGCAAGGTCCTCTGTTCCAAGTCGATATAACCGAGATCGTAATGCATGAAGCTGACGA